>JAILEN010000116.1 GCA_024687655.1 Lachnospiraceae bacterium
TTCCCGTCGAACCTGTTCCAGCCGATGGTAGATTCGACAATGCTGCAGATCATCGTGATCGCTCTGTTCGTGGGATTCGGAATCATCATCGCAGGCGAGAAGGGACAGCTCTTCAGCAGCTGGATCGACAGCGTATACGAAGTATTCATGGTAGTAATGAGAGGAATCATCAAGGTTACTCCGATCGCGGTATTCTTAGCAAATGGATTCCGAAATCGGAGGTATGCCTTTCACTTGCTACCGGCGGCCCGGACTAGATTACAGCGCTAAATAGTAATTTAAAACATTACGATAATGATGTCAACAAAAAAGAAGCTGCTCCGATGCGGAATGCAGCCTCTTTATCTCAGGATCACCATACAAGATCCTCCTTTTTGTATTAGTTTACAATGTACTCTCGAAGCGATCATCCTAAAGCTTTCTTCGTCACCCGATAAGTCCTCCGCCAAACCAGGCACCGGATATTTACTTTGTTGATCTCCTCTTACTATATTCTTCGGATGAAATGACAGAATCATTAGGGGTAAGAATAAAAATACACGGAAATACAATGTGTATTCCCGTGTAGAAGATTCTTCGCTTCGCTCAGAATGACATGAGGGACAATGCTCAGAATGACATTACATTAGTCCGCCATATCTGTGAAACTGTATACTGGTGTAGAACATATCCGCAAGTAAAAGCACAAAAGCAACGGAAAAGAACACCATAAATGTAGTGTTCCAGGTTTTGTATTCCGATTCATCATCGGTATTCTTGGGCCTGGCCAGATAGGTACATAATGTAAGTATGCAGGCCTCTGCCGCCATCCCTGTCAACCAGTTGAATATGTGCATAGCTTATCCTCTTGAAAAGATCCTTCGCTTCGCTCAGGATGACATGTTATGCTTTTTTGATCTCCACCTTTACAGACTTGCCTTCATCAAGCTCAACAGAAAGTGAAAGCTTTCCACCCAGATTAGTCTTGATATTGCCGGTATCCTTGCCATCGATGATAACGGAATACTCGGTCTCAGGCTCGAACTCCAGCGTGATCTGTGCATCCTCGGCACCATCTACGGTAAAGACAGCCC
This sequence comes from Lachnospiraceae bacterium, assembly GCA_024687655.1. GTDB lineage: Bacteria > Bacillota > Clostridia > Lachnospirales > Lachnospiraceae > JAILEN01. Next base: position 1,074 of record JAILEN010000116.1, read on the forward strand.
CCTCCTTGGATCCGTTAAAGTTCCCTACAGCCGTACCGGGAGTGGACTCATATACAAAATATCCGTCCCTCTCCAGCTTGGTGATCTCCTTGAAGGTCTTGACCTTGTAGGATGCACCACCTGCCGCAAAGTCCTCCTTTTTTGTCTTTGATGCCAGAGTATAGTCACCAAAGCTCAATGTGCCGTCTGCCTCTTCCCTGATAAGCTCGCTTATCGTTGCCATCATTTTTCTCCTTTCTCATGGATCCCGGTGATGAAGCTGTTTCATCACACTGTTTCAAATACAAGATGATCTTCTTTAACCTTTATCTTTACCGTGTCACCGGCATGTACTCTGCCTGAAAGTATCTCCTCGGACAAGGCGTCCTCGATATCCGTCTGGATACGCCTCCTAAGTGGTCTGGCCCCGAATTTGGGATCAAAGGCCTTGTCCACGATATACTGCTTGACCGGGGCCTTGATATCCAAGGTGATATCCATCTGCTCCCTGCATCTGTCCACCAGCGACTTTGTAAGGATGGTGACGATCTTTTTCATATCATCCTTATTGAGGGCCCTGAATACTATGGTCTCATCTATACGGTTTAAAAACTCAGGCTTGAAAAGGTGCTTGAGCTCCTCCTCCACCCTGCTTTTCATTATCTCGTAATCATGCTTCTCATCAGAGACTGCATCAAAGCCCAGATGCTTGGGCTCCATGATCTCCTTGGCTCCCGCGTTGGAGGTCATGATGATGATGGTATTTTTAAAATCTACCTTACGGCCCTGGGAATCAGTGATATGTCCCTCATCCAAGACCTGCAAAAGCACATTGAAGACATCGGGATGGGCCTTTTCTATCTCATCAAAGAGGATGACCGAATAAGGACTCCTGCGGACCTTTTCGGAAAGCTGGCCGCCCTCCTCATAGCCCACATATCCTGGAGGTGATCCTACCATCTTGGATACGGAGTGCTTTTCCATGTACTCCGACATATCCACGCGGATCATGGACTCCTCACTGCCGAAGACAGCCTCAGCCAGTGCCTTGGATACCTCTGTCTTACCTACACCGGTGGGACCCAGGAATAAAAATGATCCGATGGGTCTGCCGGGTTCCTTAAGTCCTACACGGCCTCTGCGAACCGCACGGGATACGGCAGAGACGGCATCCTCCTGTCCGATGACCCTCTTGTGAAGAGTCTTTTCCAGCTTATTGAGCCTGTTGGTCTCGGACTCGGTGAGCTTGCTGACGGGGATCTTGGTCCAGATGGCGACTACGTTGGCTATATCATCAGCCGTAAGCTCGAAGTTTTTGGACTTTTTCCTCTTGTCGTAACGCTTTTTCTGCTTTTCTATGGTCTTGGCAACATCTTTTTTCTCTGCACGCAGATCCCTGGCCAAAACCAGATCTCCGGAGACAAGGGCGTCGTCTATACGCTTGTCATAACCTGCCAGCTGCTCCTCCAGCTCGTAGAGCTGCTGGGGATTTTTAACTGAGGTGATCCTGATACGGGATGCGGCCTCATCCATAAGGTCGATGGCCTTGTCAGGTAAAAACCTGTCAGAGATATATCTCTCGGAAAGCTCTGCTGCGGCCTCCACGGCACCATCGGAAATAATGATACCATGATGATCCTCATATACACTCCTGATACCGTATAGGATGGACTTGGTCTCGGAGATCGTAGGCTCCTCCACCATGACCGGTGAGAACCTGCGCTCCAGGGCCGCGTCCTTTTCAATATATTTGCGGTATTCATTTACCGTGGTAGCGCCTATGACCTGGATATCACCTCGGGCCATGGCGGGCTTAAGCATATTGGCTGCATCTATGGAGCCCTCTGCACCACCGGCGCCTATGAGGGTATGTATCTCGTCGATAAAGAGGATCACGTCCCCTGATTCGATAACCTCATTGAGGACATTTTTAACTCTCTCCTCAAACTCGCCTCTGTACTTGGAACCGGCTACCATACCTGACAGATCAAGGGCCAAAAGTCTCTTGTCACGGATGACATCAGGAACTACTCCGGTCTCTATCCGCTCGGCCAGTCCCTCTACGATGGCTGTCTTGCCCACACCGGGCTCACCAATGAGGCAGGGATTGTTCTTGCCACGGCGACTGAGGATCTGGATGACTCTGGCGATCTCGTCATCCCGGCCTATAATGGGATCCAGCTTGCTCTCGGCAGCCTGAGCTGTCATGTCCTCAGAAAACTGCTCCAGTATGCCTCCCTGGCCGCCACGACGGCTCTTTTTCATGGTCTCCTCACGGTATACCTGCCCCTCATGACCCATTGCCTGTATAACGGCTGAAAACAGCTTTTGCATGTTCACATCCATGGATGCCATCAATCTGGTGGCAGCACATTCCGGAGTACGTAAAATAGCCAGAAGAACATGCTCTGTACCTATCTTCTCGCTGTGACAGGTGGCTGCCTCCTCTGAGGCCTGATCCAAAACCGCGCGAAGCTTGGGGGTCATGCCCTCCCGCTCCTTGACAGCGATGCCGGCAGGAGTCAGAAAATACTCCGATACCAGTTTCATGACATTGTCTTCGGTAACATTTTCTCTGGCTAAAAGATTGTAAACGAGGGAATCCTCAGTATGTAAAAGTCCTAAAAGCAGATGCTCGGTTCCTATATAACTATGGTGCAGCTTTTTGGAGATCTTTTTTGCATATGCAAGTGCACCCTCAAGTTGCTTTGTATATTCCATTATAAAATATATCCTTTATCGTTATTGTGTCATCGCAAAGGATGACAGGAAAGATCAGAGATTATCCAGATCTATCATCTGTAAGGTGTCATCTGTAGTGCCCTTGCCCGATCCTGAGTTTCTCTTGGGAAGGGAGTCGATGGCAGATGCAACCTTTTTAGGCTCGGGCTCACTCATGATACCGGCCATGGCGTTTTTAAGTATAGCCTCCTCAGTGGGAAGCTCAGCCTCTTTTTCCGGCTCCTCATCAGAAGCAGCCACATCGGCTCTGGGTGTAGCGACCCTGACATCCTCCTTTGCCTCAGCAGCCCTGGGCTCAGCCTTTTCGGGCTTTTTGTGAGCAGCTGCAGGCTTTACCGGTGTGGTCTCATCCTCCTCAGGCTCAGCCCAGATGTCGTCATCCTCATCGCTGCGTCTGAAGACTTTGAGATTTATAAAGAAGATGATGATGATTGCAATGACTATAACTACCACAACAAGGATGTTTCGTACCTTGTCCCCGGAGATCCCGGAGATCCCGGAGAAAGCAGACTCCTTTTTCTCCTCGGTCTGCTCATCCTCACTGCCCTCCTCGGTTTCTGCATCACCGGTCTGGGAAGTCAAAAACAGTGCGTAGGTATCAGCCCTGGCAACCTCACCGGTGGACTCCCTGTAGGTATACCACTCCTCTTCGCCATTGGCATCAACACCGTAAACATAGTAAAAGTCATTGGTGCTATCCTCAAGCTGAAATACCGGAATGCTCTGGTCGTTTACAGTAATAGTGGTCTCACTGAGCCTGGTAAATACCGAAGCATCACCCTGCTTGGGGATCACATAGTTGGAAGCGGAACCCAAAAAGAAGAAAGGCTCCACCGAACCTGCGGACTCATCATAGATATAAAACTCACCGCTGCCCGATGTGTCAGCTGCAGGCTTGAGATACAATAACTTCATCTTATCGCCTACCGGCTCGGAATATGTGTGACCGCCTATCTCAACAGTCTCACGCGTAAAGCCCTCAGGCATTTCCTCATCGGAATACCTCTCGGAAACAACATAATCTACTCCGTCAACGGTGAAATCCACATGATCAGCCGGGGTGGCAAAAACGCTGGAACTGTACCCAAGTACAAGTGAAGCGCCTATAAATAAGCCCATGAGTATGGAACTTGATCTTTTCATTAAAATGTACCTCGCTTTGTAAAAAATCTGCTGTGTAATATTATAGTCTTTAAAGTGAAGAAATTCAACTAAAAAAGGACTCTTCAAGACATGTCGGTAAATAAAAAAATGTCATCCCAAGCGCAGTGAAGGATCCTTATCGGATATCTCATTAAAAGATTCTTCGCTTCGCTCAGAATGACATAAAACATCTTTTCATTTCATCAGTTCAAAAGTGTAACCACCTTTATGGGTGTACGGTAAAAGGCATTGGATATCTTGATACCGGTACGGGCCGAGGATGCATGGACAATCTGTCCGCCGCCCATGTAGATGGCCACATGGCTGATACCGCCGCTGCCGTAGAAGAACAGATCTCCGGGCTGTGCCTGGCTGGCGGAAATGGTCCTGCCGTAGCCTGCCTGTGCTCTGGATGAGTGAGGCAGATAGATACCATACTGCTGATATATCCTCATGGTAAAGCCTGAGCAGTCCACACCGTTGGTCAGGGAAGTACCGCCCCATACATAACGGTTGCCCACATACTGAAGTGCATTATTAACAAGAGCTACTCTCACATCGGAAACTCCGGTGCCGTATGCCAGCTCCTCAAGTGTCTTTGCGGTGGGCAGCTCATCAGCGATCTCAACATAATCTGCGCTGACATACCCCTCATCGGTATCAACGGCTACCTTTACCCAGCCATCCAATTCCTCCAGTACGGGAAGCTTTTCACCGGAGCTGAGGTTGATGATTACTTCGGAATCAGTAGAGGGAGCCTGACGGATACGAAGGCCGTCACCGGTGACAGTAGCCATGGTGGCGATCTCATCAGCAGCTATCTCAAGAGCCTCATCACCTGTGGCGATATACTCGGCCTTGACATAGCCCTCCAGCTCTCCGGACTCAATCTGAAACCAGCCATCCACCTCATCGATGATCTCAACTGCACCATGCTCGGGAAGCTTACCTAAGATCTTGCCTGATTCATCCGGCTCTTCTCTCACATTGAGGTTGCCCTCGCACTTGCCCATGCCCAGATTATCATAACCATAGTCCTCTGAAGCACCTGCAGCTGTGGAAACAACCTCCGTAGCTGATGCGTAAAGCTGACTCTCTGCGTCTACATTGACAGCCAGAACAGAGGAAATACCTGCTGTGGCTGATGCCCTGTATGCAGATGAATTGCTGGCCAAAACCGAAGAAATACCGGCTGTGGGATTGTTATTTATAGTATTGACTGCTGACTCGGCACCTGTAGCGCATACCCCTGTGACCAGGCCAAATGAGAATACCAGCGCAAGTGCCTGAAGAACCTTTTTATCCTTAAGATATTTATTTTCCGAAAGCTTATCTGTAACTGTCTTAACCTTATCTGCCAACCATTCTTTGTTGTACATAAAATCCTCTCAAAATTGCATAGTTTTCCTACATCGGTACTGATTATATCAACCGTAGTTTCCTTTGTCAATATAAATGTTACAAAAATGTTACAAAATTGTCATAAAAGATCCTTCGCTTCGCTCAGGATGACAGATATTCCTATTCTTCACTGATCCTTCGCGCCGCCAGGATGTCCTTTTTCACCTGTTCGGACAGTTCAGTGAGGCTTTCAAACCTGCGCTCGGGCCTGATAAAACGGAGAAACTCCACCATGATCTTTTCTCCGTAGAGATCTCCGGAATAATCGATGATATGTGTCTCCAGTGAAAGCTTTTTTTCTTCCTTTTCCACCGTGGGCTTGTAACCGAGATTGGTAACCCCGGTGAGCTTCATACCATCCAGCTCCACACGGCTCACATATACACCATGGGGAGGAAGCAGTTTGTCCGAGGTGGGGACCATGTTTATGGTGGGAATGCTCATGCCTGTACCAATATGCCTGCCGTGTATCACCTGTCCGTAGATGAAATAATTGTAGCCTAACAGGGAATTGGCCTGCTCTATCCTGCCGTTGATGATCTCCTCACGAACGTAGGTGGAGCTGATATCCCTCTTTTCATCCCGGATCTTTTCAATGACCTCAACCTCAAAGCCGTATTCTTTGGCAAGCTTTGACAGAAGCTTTACGTCACCTTTTCCAAAATGGCCGAAGGTAAAATCCGTGCCGCAGATGATGTATTTCATCCCGCATTTTTCCATCAGCATCTCAATAAAGGCTTCGGGCTCCATAGACATGAGCTCATCCGTAAACTCAAGCTCCAAAATGGCGTCAACCCCCTCCTTTTCAAGGAGCATGGCCCGCTCGTCAGCGGTGATGATATTTTTATCCGTCAGCCCATCGGTTTTTAATCTGAGCCTGGGAGATACGTCAAAGGTCACCGCCAGGGAGCAAAGCCCCTTTTTCTTCGCATGCTGGGTAAGCTTTTTCGTCAAAAGCCCATGGCCCCTGTGGATCCCGTCAAATTTGCCCACCATGATGCCGGAGGGTCTGTCAGATCTGTAGTTTTCTATACCCTTGATATAATCCATTTTATTCCAAATAATATTTGTCCAGCCTGTAGCCGTTTTTATCTTTTACGTATGTGGCGGCAAATCTGCCGTCCGGATGGTATGTGCAAACCGGCTCACCGACACCGATGTCCTCATCTGTCTTAACATCGGAAAAGCCCAGACGGTTGCCGTTTTCCAGAGCTTTTGCGCTATCGGGAAGTACATAGGCCTTTTTATAGCCCAACACCCTGTCAATGGGTATCAGTATATCCTCTATCCTGCCCTCATCCGCAGTATTTTGAATCTCATCAAGGCTGTGGGCATCCTCCAGTGTAAAGTCACCGGTCTGTGTCCGCAAAAGGGATGACATACATCCTCCGCAGCCCAGTTTTTCTCCTATATCATGGCAGAGACTCCTGATATAGGTACCCTTTGAACAGCTTACCGTAAACCGGACCTCAGGCAGGGATATATCAGTTATTTTAATATCGTATATCTCTATATCTGCCGACTTGCGTTCCACGGTCTTTCCTTCACGGGCCAGCTCGTAGAGCTTTTTTCCATCCACCTTTTTGGCAGAATACATGGGAGGAGTCTGTTTTTGCGGCCCTATAAAGCCTTTTATTACCTGTCGCACCTGATCCTCAGTCACATCCACCACATTCTCTGAGATGGTCTCGCCCCAGATATCACAGGTATCAGTCTCCCGCCCCAGAAGCAGGCCGGCCTCATATGTCTTGTCATGATCCATAAGGGCCTCCACCAGCTTGGTGGCTTTTCCCACACACACAACAAGAACCCCGCGAGCTTCAGGATCCAGGGTTCCGGTATGTCCGATCTTTTTTGTTTTTAATATGCCACGGAGCTTTGCCACCACGTCAAAGGAGGTAAAACCCCGGTCCTTGTTAACTGCTATAATGCCCTGCATGGTCTATCCCAGTTTTTCAAGTTCTTTTTCGATGGTGGAAACTATTTTTTCCACTGCCTTTTCAGGATCCATCTTGATATTAAAGCCCGCAGCCTTGGCGTGTCCGCCGCCTCCGTAATGAGAGCAGATCTCCGCCAGATTGATGCTGCAATCCGCAGATGCACGGGTTGAGGCCTTGAAGCCGCCTTCAAAATCCGACTGATATAAAAACAGGGATACATCCACGCCCTTTATCTCACGAAGCTGGGCAGCTATCCCCTCCAGGTGCTTGGGCTCTACATGAAAGTCCACAAGCTCCTGCTTGGTCAGGAAGCAGGATACTATACGTCCATCCATATGGCGCTGAGCCTTTAAAAGCGCATGCCCGAAGATCCTGGTCTGATCATAAGTCTTTCGGAAGAAGGTCTCATCCACGATCTGTGAAAAGGGGATCCCGGTCTCCATCAGATCCGCAGCCATCCGAAGTGTGGAAGGCGCTGTGGACTGATACTGGAACACTCCGGTGTCAGTTACTATGCCGGTATATATGCACTCTGCGATTTCCTTTGTGATCCGATCCTTCGGCAAAAGCTCACCCACCAGCTCGCAGGCTGATGATGCATGGGGGAAAATGTAGTTTTCATCGGCGATCCTGTCATCGCCCAGATGATGATCCACACAAAAGGACCGTACCGCTTTTTTAAATATCTTAGAGGAATCACCCAGACGACCCGTATCGTGGCAGTCAGACATTATAAAAAGATCAAAAACAGGCAGATCATCCTTGTCTACCTGTTCTATCTTTTCCGTATTTTTCATGAACTTGTAGATATCTGGTATGGGATCCAGATAGACGTGGACATCCACCTGGGGATAATATGTGGCAATATAATTATATATAGCCATACATGAGCCCACACAGTCTCCGTCGGGACGGACATGCCCCGAAACGGCTACCGAGCCCGCATCCTTTATAATCTCATCAAGACTCATCTGAATCTGTTCCATCCGATCCTACAACCTCATCTATAAGCTTCGTCATCCTGACGCCGTATGCTATGGAGTCATCCAAAATATATTCTATCTCGGGAGTATTTCGAAGATTGAGATTCTTCGCCAGGGAATGCCTGATAAAACCTGCCGAGCTCTTAAGACCCTCCATGGTCTTTTTAGCGTCCTCCTCAGACCCCAAAACGCTGATATACGCCTTGGCGGTCTTGAGATCGGAAGCCACATCCACCTTGACCACGCTGGTCATGGGATGGATCCTGGGATCCTTTAATCCTCCGTGGAGGATATTGGAAAGCTCGCGGTAAACCTCGGAATTCAGCCTGGTTCCCTTTACACTGTTTTTTCTCATGAACGAGGTACCTCTACCATAATATATGCTTCTACGATATCGCCCTCAGCGATGGCGTCAAAGCCGTCGAATACAAGACCGCACTCATAGCCGGACTTAACCTCCTTGACATCATCCTTGAAGCGCTTGAGGGATGCAAGTGCGCCCTCAAAGATCTGCTCCTCACCACGGGTGATACGTACCTTGCTGTCGCGAACGATGTTGCCGTCTGTAACATAGCTTCCTGCGATATTTCCAACGCCGGAGGCAGTAAATATCTGACGGATCTCTGCATGTCCGGTGATCTTTTCTTCATAAATGGGCTCTAACATGCCCTTCATGGCGCTCTCCACGTCCTCAATGGCGTTGTATATGACGTTGTAAAGTCTGACGTCTACGCCCTCGTGATCAGCTGTCTGCTTGGCTGACGGGTCGATCCTGACATTGAAGCCGATGATGATGGCATTAGAGGCTGAGGCCAAAATGACGTCGCTCTCGTTGATGGCACCAACGCCGCCGTGGATGACCTTGACCACCACCTCATCATTGGAAAGCTTCTCCAGGGAGTTTTTAACTGCCTCAACAGAGCCCTGTACGTCAGCCTTGACGATGAGGTCGAGCTCCTTGAGATTACCGGCCTGGATCTGTGAGAACAGGTCGTCTAAGCTCATGCGACTTCTGGTCTCCTCGATGAGCTTGTTCTTGTTCTCGGAAACAAAGGTCTCGGCAAAGCTCCTGGCTTCCTTCTCGCTGTCCATGGCCACGAAGATCTCGCCTGCATTGGGCACCTCGGAAAGACCGAGGATCTCAACTGCCGTGGAAGGACCTGCCTTTTTGACATTCCTGCCGTGCTCATCGATCATGGCACGAACCTTACCGAAGGAACTGCCTGCTGCTACGGGATCACCAACCTTCAATGTACCCTTTTGTACCAGAACAGTGGCAACTACACCCCGGCCCTTATCCAGCTCGGCCTCGATACACAGACCTCTGGCATTACGCTTGGGATTGGACTTGAGTTCCAGGATCTCGGAGGTCAGTAGAATGGTCTCCAAAAGATCGTCGATACCCTGACCGGTCTTGGCGGAAACGGGAACAAACTCCGTAGTGCCGCCCCAGTCTGCAGGGATGAGTTCATATTCTGAAAGCTCCTGCTTTACTCTGTCTACATTGGCGCCGGGCTTATCTATCTTGTTGATGGCAACGATGATCTCGATGCCTGCAGCCTTGGCATGGTTGATAGCCTCAACTGTCTGGGGCATAACGCCGTCGTCCGCAGCTACCACCAGAATGGCGATATCAGTGGAGTTGGCGCCTCGCATACGCATGGCGGTAAATGCCTCATGTCCGGGTGTATCCAGGAAAGTGATCTTTTCACCATTGATGGAAACGCCGTAAGCACCGATCTTCTGTGTGATGCCGCCTGCCTCACGGTCTGTAACACGGGTATCTCTGATGGCATCCAGAAGGGATGTCTTACCATGGTCAACGTGACCCATTACGCAGACAACGGGAGGACGCTTTACAAGGTTCTTCTCATCCTCCTCATCCTCCTTGAGAAGCTCGGCGATAACGTCAACCTTTTCCTCGGGCTCACAAACACAGTTAAACTCTAAAGCTATCTCCTCAGCCTCTTCGTAGGTGATGGACTGGTTTACAGTAACCATCTGGCCCTTCATGAAAAGCTTTTTTACAACTGCTGAGGGCTGAATGAGCATCTTGTCGGAAAGCTCCTTGATGGTCATCCTCTCAGGCAAAATAAGGGTCAAAATCTCGTCCTCGTTACGAACGGGGCCCTTATCCTTGGGCTTGTTCTTTTTCTTGCCGCCGTTCTTCTCCAGGTTGATGAAGCTCTCCTGCTTCTTGCCCAGAGCATCTCTGTCCTGCTTGTTGTTGCCGCCCTTACCCTTTTTATTGCGGTCAGGACGACGCTGATTATCCTTGTTGGCGTTGGGCTGGCTGCCTCCCTGCTGTTGCTGCTGACCGCCCTTTGGCCTGACGGGCTTCTGATGACGAGCTTTGTCAGTACTCTTATCTGCGGGACGCTCGGGCCTGGATGCAGGAGCCTCACGTCTGGGCGCATTTTCGGGCCTTGCGGGCCTGTTCTCTGCAGCCTGCTTTTCTACTGGTCTCTTTTCAACGGGCTTTCTCTCGGGTGCAGGTCTTTCAGCCGGCTTGTGCTCGGGAGCGGGGAGAATGGGCTGCTCGGGATATGCATTGGTAGCCTCTGATCTCCTGGTACGCTCGCTTTCAGGTCTGGGCTTAATGATGGAGTGTCCCTCACCTCTGTAACCGCCCTGACCTGCAGGACCACGTCTTTCAGCGCCGGGTCTGGGACGCCTGTCCTGATGTCCTCTGCCGCCCTGGCCGTTACCGTTTTTGGAATACTGTGAGTTGACCACCACAGTGATGTTCTTTTTCTTCTTGGGAGCCTCTGCAGGTGCCTGGGATGCCGGCTTCTTTTTGGGAACCGGCTTGGCCTCGGGCTTTGCAGCTGCTTCTTTGGCAGGCTTCTCCTCAGCCTTGGGAGCCTCTTTTGCAGAAGTCTCCTTAGCAGGAGCTTCCTTTTTGGGAGCCTCCGTTTTGGGCGCGCCACCGGAGAGTCTGGATCTGACCAGAGCTACCTGATCCTCCTCCAGGCCACTGGAAGCGGTCTTGCCTTCTATGCCATTATCTGAAAGAATGGCAATTATGTCCTTACTGGAAATATTCAATTCCTTACTTAACTCATGAATCCTCATTTTTGCCATTACTTACCTCCATTTTCTGGGTTATACTTTCAGAGAACTTTTTATCCGTTACACATACCTGGCTGAGGTAACCCTTGCCGGTCACCTGGCCCAGCGAATCACGAGTGCCATACTCACGTATTTCTACCTGATAGCAATTACACATATCAGTAACATCCTTTTTCACACGGCCTCCGGCATCCGCAGCCAGTATGACCAGCTGTCCCTTGCCGGACTTGACCGCTTCCTCCACCTGTAACTCTCCGCAGGCCAAAAGGCCGGCCTTTTTACAGAGAGAAAGTGAGGAAAGCACCCTGTCCTGATTCATTTGGATAAAAGTTCCTCCATTATCTTGTCATATATTTTCTGTGACACGGCACATCTGAACGATCTGTCAAAGCCTCTTTTTTTTCGTGCCGCCTCCAGACATGCCACATTTTTGCAGATATAAGCACTCCTGCCGGCTTCATCCCTGCCTGTTGCAACAACTACCGAGCCGTCCTGTGCTTTTCTGACACGTATGAGCTCATTCTGATCAAAGCTGTTTCCACAGCCCACACATCTGCGCTGAGGAGTTCTGTTACTCTTCTTCACCGGTTGCAGCTTCTCCATCAGATGACTCTGTCTCTTCATAATACTCCTGTGAGTCCTCAGTCTGCTCTACGTTGTCGCCAATATACTCGCCGTCTTCGTTGTAGTACTCTTCCTCATCGTAGTACTCGTCCTCGTCATAGTACTCATCGTAATCCTCGTCATAATCAAGGAAATCACCGGACTCTCTGGCCTGGGTCTCGCTCTTGATATCGATCTTGAAGCCTGTAAGACGGGCGGCAAGACGGGCATTCTGGCCCTCCTTACCGATGGCAAGTGAAAGCTGATAATCGGGAACAACCACCTTGGCTGTCTTTTCATCGGAATCTGCGATAACGGAGATGACCTTGGCGGGGCTTAAAGCATTCTCGATCATCATGGCGGGATTCTCATTCCAGTTGATGATGTCGATCTTCTCGTTGCCCAGCTCGGAAACCACGGCATTTACACGGCTTCCGTTCATACCTACGCAGGCACCTACGGGATCCACGTCGGGATCATTGGACCAAACTGCGATCTTGGTACGGTTGCCTGCCTCACGGGCAATGGCTCTGATCTCTACGATGCCATCACGAACCTCTGTGACCTCCTCCTCAAAGAGTCTCTTGATAAACTCGGGATGAGTACGGGATACGCGGATCTTGAGTCCCTTGGGTGTATTCCTGACCTCAAGGATGTATACCTTGATCCTGTCATTCTGATTATAGTGTTCGCCGCGGATCTGCTCCTTTTCGGTAAGAAGTGCGTCTGCACGGCCCAGATTGATACTAACGTTCCTGCCGATATTACGCTGTACGGTACCGGTAACGATCTGATGCTCCTTCTCGGAGAACTCGTCGTATACCACGCTCCTCTCGTCCTCGCGGATCTTCTGGATGACCATGTTCTTAGAAGAACTGGTGACGATACGGCCGAAATTGGTGGGGTCGATCTCCACGTTTACGGTATCGCCTATCTCAAAATGGGAATCGATCTCACGAGCCTCATCCAGATCCATCTCCAGAGCATCATCCTCTACGTCCTCCACAACCTTTTTGGCTGCGATGACATGGAGCTCGCAGGTGTCGGGATCAATGTTGACGGAGATATTCTCCGCCGTACCGTAATAAGTCTTGCATGCATTGATCAGAGAAACCTTGATGGCTTCAAAAAGGCTCTCCCTCTTGATGTTCTTCTCAGACTCGAGTAATTTGATGGCGTTAAAAAGTTCGTTAGTATCCATTTTTTACCTCCGGTGTTATTAAATACTAATTGTCTTAAAAATCTATGGATGGACGGATCATCGAAAGGTCCTTTCGGGGGAAATCGAAATCTCCGTCTTCAAACTCTATGGTTACCGTTTCTTCATTATAAGCTTTAAGAATGCCGGTGAACTCCTTTTGGTTGTCGTAGGGCTTGAAGGTCTTGAGCTCAACCTGCTTTCCCAGGTTTCTCTCATAGTCCTTGTCCTTTTTGATGGGACGGTCCAGGCCCGGGGAGCTTACTTCAAAAATATAGGCATCCTTTACGTAGTCCTCTTTGTCTAAAATCTCATTCATCCTGCGGCTCACATCCACACAGTCGTTGATGGTGATGCCACCCTCCTTGTCGATATAGGCTCTCAGATAATAGGAGCTGCCCTCCTTGACGTATTCCACATCTACAAGATAAAAGCCCATTTCGTCTAGAATGGGGGTGATATACTCTTCTGTTTTCTTTTCGTATTCTTCTCTTTTTGACATTTGGACTACCTATAACAAGAACATCTCCCGAGAAATCTCGGGAGATGCCTTAACAACAGTTCCTAGGGGAGTCGAACCCCTGTTTTCGCCGTGAGAGGGCGACGTCTTAACCACTTGACCAAGGAACCATATCCTCGTCGCCGTGAACAGACAACATTGATATACTACACCATTCTCTCACAAAATGCAAGCACTTTTTTCATAATATTTCTATTAAACGAAAACTATGTACTTTCTTATGCTACGCCACCATTCGAATCGGGGGTTGGCATGTTCGGAAGTATAACGTATCCCCCCGCCGCAGCATTCGCCTCATCATCGGAAATCTCGTTATCCTCGTAGCCGTTAGGATTGTTCTTCTGCCAGTTCCAGGAGTCGGCGCACATCTCGCGGATGCCGTTTTCGGCCACCCAGCCAAGCTCCTCCTTGGCAAGGGAAGCGTCGGCGTAGTTTTCTGCGATGTCACCGGCACGGCGAGGCTTGATCTCGTAGGGGATATTAACTCCCGTAGCTTCCTCAAAGTTTTTCACGATATCCAAAACGGAGTATCCGGTACCTGTGCCCAGGTTGTAGATCTTCAGGCCGGCCCGTTCCTCGATCTTTTTAAGAGCCTTCACATGACCAACAGCCAGGTCTACTACGTGGATGTAGTCACGCACTCCGGTGCCATCGGGCGTATCGTAGTCGTCTCCGAAGACGCCCAGCTTTTCCAGCTTGCCCACTGCCACCTGAGTAATATAGGGCATGAGGTTGTTGGGGATACCGTTGGGGTTCTCCCCGATACGTCCTGACTTATGGGCACCGATGGGATTGAAGTAACGGAGAAGTATCACGTTCCATTCATTGTCTGCAAACTGGATGTCGGAAAGGATCTGCTCCAGCATGGACTTGGTCCAGCCGTAAGGGTTGGTGCAGGGATGCTTCGGTGTCTTTTCTGTAACGGGCACCTCGTCGGGAGTACCATATACTGTAGATGAGCTGGAGAAAATGATGTTCTTGCAGCCGTTTTGTCTCATGACATCCACGAGAGTAAGGGTGCCGGTAATATTGTTGTTGTAATACTCCCAGGGCTTTTGTACGGACTCTCCCACTGCCTTGAGACCTGCGAAATGTATGCAGGAATCAATCTTGTTCTCATCAAAGATCTTCTGGATGATAGCACGGTCCAGGATATCGCCCTTGTAGAACTTCAGGTCCTTGCCTGTGATCTCCTTTACCCTGTCAAGGGACTTCTCGGAAGAATTGGATAGATTATCCAAAACCACCACCTCATAACCTGCATCCAAAAGCTCCACACAGGTATGACTTCCTATATATCCTGCTCCGCCTGTAACTAAAACTGCCATTTCTAACCTCACTTTCTTAAATAAATGTCATCGTCCGAAAACGTCGTATACCTGGTTCATAAGATAATAGAGATTCCATCTGCTGTCAGCCTTGTAGACTATGCATATGAGATGTTCTCCCTTTTCATTTTGGCCGTAGGTCACCAGACAATACCCTGCCTGCCCCGTGGTGCCTGTCTTGGCGCCTATCACCGTGATACCGTCGGGAGCCTCCGATTTGCCTGACAGATACTGACAGGTGTTGAGCCATTGCTGTTGCTTGTCTGCCCCATCAGCGCCCTTGTAACTCACATCCACCGAGGTGGCGGAGATAATATCCAAAAGGTCCTGGTTTTTCACCGCCGCTGAAGTGATGAGATACATATCATAAATGGTAGTATAATGATTGTCGTCATGGAGTCCGTTGGGGGTCACGAAATGGGAATTGGTGGCTCCCAGGCTCTTGGCCTCCTGATTCATCAGCTCCATGAAATGGTCCACTGATCCGCCTACACCCTCGGCTATGGCAACCGCCGCATCATTACCTGAGCGCAGCATCAACCCGTATAATAGCTGCTGCAATGTCAGCACATCTCCCACCGCCAGATTGCATACGGAGGAATCAGGTTCCTTTTGCATGGCATTTTCCGTAACCGTGATATACTGGTCCAGGGAACCGTACTTAAGTGCGGTATATGCAGTCAAAAGCTTGGTGGTGCTGGCGGGATACATACGCTTGTTGATATTCTTGGCGTACTTTATCTCCTTTGTGTCCAGATTGAAAAGGCCGCCGCCGTCTGCAACCTGTGATTCCACCTTGCCCACTCCCCTGTTCTTTTTCAGGTAGGGGCACTTGTCATCGGTAAAATATGTGCATCCGTATACCGAATCCCCGGATACTATGCCAAAGCTGGCCGTGTCCGCATATATCTGGTATTGGTTTTTAACTTCTACCTCGCCGCATCCGTAAAGCCCCATGGTCAGGGCCAAAACAAGCAGGATAGCGGTGATCTTATTTGTACATTTGACGCCACTCAAGGTCTCCTCTGTCAAGTGATAGGATAAGAAGCTCAGCCGTAGCCAGATTGGTAGCCAGCGGTATGTTATGGGCGTCGCAGAGACGCACTATGGGATGAACATCCGGCTCCGTCACCTTTTTGGTGTGAGGATCCCGCAGAAAGATCACCAGGTCGATCTCATTGTGCTCGATCTGTGCTCCCAGCTGCTGGGTGCCTCCCAGATGTCCCGGCAGGTACTTGTGGATGTTAAGGTTGGTGGCTTCCTCCACCAGCCGTCCCGTGGTACCCGTTGCATAAAGGTCGTTTTTTGCCAGGATCCCGCGATAAGCTATACAGAAATTCTGCATCAGCTTTTTTTTTGAATCATGTGCCACTAATCCAATATTCATAAAATCCCCCCGTTTTTACTCCCCCTATAAATACACCTTCTTAGGTTGTAGACTAACGTTAAGAACAAACCCCATACCCGCGTACAGCGTCACCAGGGACGTGAGTCCGTAACTGATGAAAGGAAGGGTCAGTCCCGTGTTGGGCATAAGCCCGGTTACCACGCAGATATTTACAAAGCTTTGGTAGCCCACTATGGAAGCCATCCCTATGCATATGAGCTGTCCCGCCAGGTTCTTCGCCCTTTTTGTGGTTCTGATGCATAAAATGGCAATGGCCACAAGTAATACTATGATGGCTACCGATCCTATAAAGCCAAGCTCCTCAGCCGCCACCGCAAAGATGAAGTCTGTCTGGGGCTCGGCGATGTAATTGCCGTTTTTAACCGAATCTATACTGTCGTTATTGAGTCCCTTGCCCCAAAACTGGCCGGATCCGATGGCCATGATGGAATTCTGCTGCTGGTAGGAATCCTGAGGGTACTCGTCAGGATAGAGCCATGCCATGATACGCTTGTTCTGATATCCCTTCAAAAATGAGGAACCGTTGATCAGAAATATTAGTATGCCTCCCACTCCCACTATGCCCAGTCCCAGTGCCCAGGTGACTACCTTGTAGCTGAGTCCTGCGCAAAACAGCATGGACACAAGGATGAAAAAGGTAACGATGGTGGTGGACAGATCAGGCTCCGATACAATGAGCACCAGAGGGATCCCCGCCAGGATCGCATATTTTATCAAAAACTTCGGGTCATTGATATGCTCGCTGTTCTTTGACAGATAAAAGGCAAAAAACAAAACCAGCAAAACCTTGGCCATCTCTGAGGGCTGGAAGCGGATACCCAGATCTATCCATCGGGTAGCTCCCGCCACGGAATGGCCTAGGGGCGTGAAAACCGAAAGCAAAAGTACCAGGGCTCCCACATACCACACACGGTAAAACTGCAGGATGAAATCATAATCTATGATGGCAGTTATCACCATGGCTATGATGCCCAAAAGCATACCGATGATCTGTCTGTTCTGGTAGGATGCCTCTGCGGATCCAACCACCGCTATACCTATTATGGTAAGCACAAATATACAGATCATCAAGAAAAAATTGAAATTTTTTATCCTGTAGTTACGAAACATGAGTCAATATGCCCTCTCTCATGGGCTCCATGGTAAGCCTGCCTCCATATACGGCAAAGCAGCTTACGTCGTGATTCTTTTCCTTTTTTCCGAAGAGGCCCTTTTTTCCCTCCTCTATGGTAATGTGACCCGAGACACCGCCGATGATCACATCCGTGGACTCCACCTTACCGGCTACCGCCACAAAACAGCTGGTGTCCGAGGTGCCTCCCGCTACCACGGATCCGCACAGATCACCCATTATTATAACATTACCTGTGGATGCAACGGAAGCACCGTCTTTAATGTCTCCCATGATCACCACACTCTCATTATATGACAAAGTCGTCCCGATTGCCACGTCATCATGCAAAAATTGTACACGTTCCTTGCGTTGTCTGTCATAATAATCCTCCAGATCCTTTAAAGCCCTGGCCTCATGATCCGGATCCGTATCTGCCAGAAGCTTTACCTTTACATCGGAATTCAGTTCGATGGCCTGGACTATAACCCTCAGATCCTCCAGGGACATTTCTCTTCCCACCACCTCAAGAATGATATCCGCCGAGCCGAAGAAGCTGCGGCTGGCTGCAAATTCCCTGCAGACCTCCGTCACCAGTTCCTCAAAATCGGCGTTTTCATCTAATAGTAGTTGTATTCCGTGTGAATTAGCCTTGATCGTACATAGTTCACTCATATAGTTATCATCTCCAAATTATTGTTATCAGATGTCGAGGGCGTTGTGGGTGAAGCTTCTGTCAGGGACAGAAGCCCGAAGAAATCATCGAAGATGATTTCAACCGTCCACGTAGCCGAACGTATTACGAGAGGCGGTGGACCCACAATCCCGAGACATCGTCAATTAATCTGTAACCGCATTTCCACCTGCACCGGCAGATTCATTGGCCACGGATGTATCGATCTCCTTGGACTCCTTAACATTGAAGTACACACCCAAAATATCCTTGGTCACGGCTGCGGCATTATGTGAGGTATATCCGAAGGGTATCCTCGTAGCCACCGCAATCCTGGGACTGCTGTAAGGCGCATATCCCACGAAAAGAGCGTGGTTGGGCCTGGTCTTGTCCTGCTGGGCTGTACCGGTCTTACCCGCAACCTCAATGGGGAAATTATCATATTCCGAAAGGTTTTCCACCACCATCCTCATGCCACTGTGGATGGCATTCCACTCCCCGGGTCCTATCACATCAACCTCATTTTTCACCTTGGCCCCAAACTCCTTAATGGTCTCACCCTTGGAGTCGGTGATATGATCCAAAAGTGTCAGATCATATACTGTACCGTTGTTGGCCACGGCTGTAACATACCTGGCCAGGGATATGGTGGTAAAGTTGTGATTGGACTGTCCGATGGCTGCCATGACAGGGTATTCCGTGGCAGGCTCGGGAGTATTCTCCTCTATCTCGATGCCGGTTTTTTCATTGAGTCCGAAAAGCTTGGCGTATTTGGTGATCCTTTCTATACCCACGGAATCGTTGTATCTGGTTGATCCCGCAAGGCGGTAACCAACCTCGTAGAAGAAATAGTTACATGAATCTCTTATGGCCTCAGACACGTTGATCTCTCCGTGACTGGCAGGATAATACCAGCATTTGGGCTGGTTGGAAACCTTTTCAAATATACCCTCATCCTTGATGATGGTGGAGGTATCGATGACCCCCTCTGACAGTCCTGCCACGGAGGAACACAGCTTAAAGGTTGATCCGGGCGCCGTCCTCTGCTGGGTAGCATGGTTGTACATGGGATTGGAAAGGGAAAACACCAGAGAACTGTAATAACTGGAGTCAACGGAGTTGGCCAGTTTGTTGTTGTCATAACCCGGATAGGTGACACAGGCCAAGACCTCTCCTGTCTTGACATCTATCAAAACGCATGAGCCTGAGCAGGGATCCAGCGCCAGATCCGCAGGCGTAAGGGTCAGTGTCCTAATCTTTTCCTTTAAAAAGCCGTAGGCCGAAATGCTGTTATCCGCCAGGCCGTCCCTGGTGGCCTTGTCCTTTTTGAAAAACTTCTGATCATAAAGGATGGCGCAGAGCTGGTTGCCCGTCACCTCATCATTTAAAATGGCGTAATGGTAAACCTCTTTTTCAAATTCCTTTTCAGTAAGGATCTCATCATTGATATAGGAAACCAGATTCTCATAGAGCTCGTCGGTATCCACATACTTGGACTTGCTGGCGAATTTGGTAATGTCTATCCAGTTCATCTCCATACAGTAATAGAGGTATTCCCTGACGGAAAGTTCCTCGGAGGTCCATTTCTGGTACATCTCGTCCTCCTTGTCCATGGAATCGGACAAAAGGACCTCCTTGGCACGAAGCTCCTTTACCACAAAGGTGGAATAATCCTGATACTCCACAGGCAGATCCTTGTAAACAGGGGCCTCCTCAGAGGAAAGCTCCGATACCATCTGATGACGGACATGGGAAAGCTTGGAGTTGATCACAGCATATACGCCCTGCTCTAAGTTGGTGGCATCGGCACTTTTCATATGGGCTATATCTATGATGTTGTTGTTGATCAGTGCAAAATAAACCTCATAAATGGGAATAACTATATCGGAGGCGGATGAATTGCCGGAGGTATTGTACTCCTTGATATTCTGGATCTTGGATAACAAAATGCCGGCGATCTCATGCTCCAAAAGCTCATAGGTCTTTTCCTGGAGCTCGCTGTCTATGGAAAGATATACATGACCTCCTGACACGGGGTCCTTGTGCTCCGACTCGGATATCACGTTACCCACGGAATCAACATACACGGTCTCAAAGCCCTTGGTACCTGAAAGCGTATCCTCCATATACTGCTCGATACCGCTCTTTCCTATGACGTCATTTAATGAAACTGTCTCGTCAGTCTTGGATCTCTCATTGTATTCGTCGGTGGAGATCTTGCCTGTGTAGCCGATTATATTGGCCATGCATTCACTGTTGTTGTAGCGGCGGACTGATCTCTCCTCCACTTCTATACCCGTAAGCTCCGGCATGTTCTCCTTGATATAGGCCAGGGACTTTTCATTTATGGATGAGGCTATGGGGGTGGCGATGTACTTCTGGTATGAATTCTGGCTCAGATTGTATCTGACGGAGCAGATCTTGTACTGGGCCTCATGACCGTACTTTTCCTCACTGATCTGATAGCGCTTGTCGCCGCAGAGATATTCCATCAGAGTCTTGGCGTCACACTCCGCCTCGTCTATATGGTACTTGCTGTATTTAGCACTTTTCAGATCGTCCACCTCGGTATAGCCGAAGACATCAGCCCTGAAACGCATCTGTGCTGTGCCGGAATTCAAAAAGGCATAATCTCCCGCCGAGTCCATGGTGATGCCGAAATCGTTGTCGATATGATCTCCGTTTTTCTCAAGGTTGACGATGACATTGTATATGGTATCGTTGAGGTCCTCATTTTTTTCCTTATTGCTGTCGT
The DNA here is from genome assembly GCA_024687655.1 of Lachnospiraceae bacterium. Lineage (GTDB taxonomy): Bacteria > Bacillota > Clostridia > Lachnospirales > Lachnospiraceae > JAILEN01. Next base: position 21,930 of record JAILEN010000116.1, read on the forward strand.
ACTCCTTGTTGTCCTCAATGGTAACGGCGTAGGTCAGCTCGTTGTATGCCAAAAGCTTGCCCTTGCGGTCGTAAATATTGCCACGGGTGGCATCGATGATCTCGGTCTTTTCCACCTTCAGGTTGTAGTTGTCCTGGTACTGCTCACCACGGACGATCTGGAGCACAAAGAGCCTGCTGATAAGGACCACGCCAAAAAGAAGCATCACGCCGATCATTACGGCAGGACGCCCCTCTTCGAGTTTTCCTTTGAAGCCTTCAAATCTTTCAGACAAGTTTGTTACCCCTTAATCTTTACTGTGTTTCTATCTTATTGACGTCTTCGCCGTCAATAAGCATCGTACTACTAACCCTTGATCTTTACCGTGTTTCTCTTCTCGTTTTTTTTCAGCCATTCATCCAGGCGGATGATGGGAAAATATAAAAGCATAGCCACAAGGATGGTATACACAGCCTCCGGCATCATAACATTCATAAAATAATAGGTGATATCCAGCTTGCCTCTGGGCACATAGGTGAAAATATAAACCATGGCTCCATACAAAAGATCGCTGCTACCAATGAGCAAAAGAGGCAGCTTCATGTCGTCACCGAAGAAAACCTGTCTGAAGGAGCCGTTTAAAAAGCCTATGACCACAAGGATAAGGGCATACATGCCGAAATAACCGGAGGCAAAGATATCCAGAAGCAGACCGCAGATGACTCCCACCGTCATCCCTGGATTGGCACCCTTGGCAAAGCCTATGGTGGATACCAGGATGATCATGATGTTGGGGCTGACTCCTGCCAGGGAAAACCTGGGGAAAAATGCAGTCTGAAGGATGAAATATAAGAATATCAAAACCCCATATGAAAATATGGTTTTTAAGATCGGTTTGAATTCTACCATTAATTCACTTCCTTTGTCTCCATGATGACTAGTACCTCCTGCAGGTGCATGAAATCCACCACGGGAGTTATGGTACCTGATTTTGTCAGGTCGTTGGCATCATCATGAAGATCGCTGACATAACCTATGAGTATCCCCGGCAGATACTTGCTGGAGATGTTGGATGTGACCACAGCGGTACCGATCTCAACCTCATCATCATCATCCGAAAGATCCGTAAGAGAGATCATGTTGCTGTCGGTCATGAGCATCAGATTGCCGGATATGATGCAGTTGTCGGATGTATCCAGGATCATGCCGCTGACATTGGAGCTGTCATCTATGATGGAACGGACCACAGCATAATTGGGGCCCACCGAAGTGACTATACCTACCAGGCCGCTGCCTGCAATAACGTTCATGTCTACCTTGATGCCGTCACTGGATCCCTTGTCTATGGTAAAGGTGGAAAACCAGTTGCTGTTGCCCCTTGCAATGACATGGGCTCCGGTCACATCGTAGTCATGGTAGCTGGAAGCCAGTTCAAAAAGACCAGTCAGGCGCTCCAGCTCCTTTTGCTGCAGCTGCATGTTGGTAAGCTGAGTGGTAAGCTCCGCGACCTGCTTGTTGAGAGCGTCATTTTCCGCAATGAGTTCCTCCTTGGTCTTGGCGGACTCACCCGTCTCCATGATGCTCTCGCCTACGATATCGATACCCTTTTGCATGGGAACAAATATGTAATTGGATACGTTTTTAAGTATACCGCCCGAAAAGCCTGTAACGTAATTTAGCGCCAAAAGCATGGCACATATGATCACGAGTATATAAAACAGCACCCTCGGGGGAATATTGATCTTTCCTCGACGATTCATATTCTGTCCTTATATCAGCTGAAGATCCTGGATTTCATGCTGTAGCCGAAACGACGGTACTTTTCGTCGCTTAGAACGGCGCCCAGACCTCTGGCCACGGACTCCTCACCGTTTTCACAGACATTTACCCTGATATTGGTAACGTTGGTGATGAAATCCGAAAAACCGCGGATCCTGGAGCTTCCACCTGTAAGATAGATGCCGGAAGCCACAATGTCCTTGGCCAGCTCCGGGGGAACACGTTCCAAAAGCATCCTGATATTTTGAGAGATATTCTCCAGATCGTCCTTCATGCCGTCATAAACCACATCGGAATCCACGCTCATCTCTATGGGAAGGCCGCTTACCACGTCACGACCCACTATGGTCATGGACTTGCCCAGACCGCCCATGGCGCTGCCAATCTCCTCCTTTAGAGACATGGCTGTCTTTTGACCGATGAGGAGGTTGAAACGTCTCTTGAGATAGGTGACGATGGAGTCATCCAGCTTGTTGCCGCCATAGGGAAGCAGGGTGGAAAGTACCAGACCACCCAGGGATATAACGGAGATCTCGGTGGTATCCGCTCCCACGTCCACTACCATGACACCGGTGGGAAGGGTGATATCCAGTCCCATACCCAGAGCATCAGCAAGGGGCTTTTCACACAGCAGCACGCTCCTGGCCTTGTTCTTATTCTTGACAAACATGTCATAAAAGGCCTTTTTCTCCACCTCGGTGATGTCGGTGGGAACTGCTATTACAATATCGCTGCCCTTGATGCGGGCCTTGAGTTTGGACTCCAGAAGCTCAAAAAGCATGGTCTGCATGTTGTCGAAATCGGCAATGACACCATTAATAATGGGAAATGAAACCACGATGGTCTCCGGTGCCTTTTCATACATCATGTAGGCCTCGTCTCCATAGGCATACATCTGGTCTTTATTAACAATTGCTATAGTATTTTTCTCATTGGTGATGGAACCATCGGCAGATGAATATATCTTGAGGTTGCCGGTGCCCATATCTATTCCGTATCCTGTACTCATGAAATCCTCCTGTGTGACAACGCAAAAATCGCTAAAATATTATACTACATAAGAACACTTATCTCAATAATAGATTGTGAATAAAGACATGTCATTCTGAGCGAAGCGAAGAATCTATGCACATTGAATGATGAAGCTTCTGTCATAGCCAGAAGCCTGAAGAAGTCATCGGAGATGACTTCAACCATATGAAATAATTCAATGTGCATAAAAGATCCTTCGTCACTTCGTTCCTCAGGATGACAAGGTGGGGAGTATTACTTCACCTGCATTTACCATTTCCTGAAGTGAGCACAGTATTCCGAATTTTCCGTGATACCAGGTGAGACCGCCCTGGAAATATACATTATAGGGGGCGCGAAGGGGCCCGTCTGCGGATAGCTCTATGGAGGATCCCTGAACAAAGGCTCCAGCCGCCATTATCACCTGATCGTCATAGCCCGGCATATCCCAGGGTACGGGTGTCACATGGGAATCCACCGGCGCTCCTTTTTGGATACCGGCGCAAAATGCCTTCAGGGCATCGGGAGTCTTGAGCTCCACAGCCTGGATG
>JAILEN010000135.1 GCA_024687655.1 Lachnospiraceae bacterium
TCCCCTATAACGGTCATGCTCTTAGAGATCTCTATCTCGGTCAGCCTGCTGCAACTGTAAAACGCACTGTCCCCTATAACGGTCACGCTGTCCGGGATCGTAACTTCTGCCAGGTTTTCGCAGTAGGCAAACGCGTGTTTACCGATCTCGGTGAGGCTGTCAGGCATCACTACTGACGTCAGGTTTTTAAAGTAAAAAAACGAATAATTGCCAATATACTCCGTGCCTTCCGATATCACGACCTTTGTTATCTCATCTTTCTGATCAGACCATGGCATGATCACTGTGTCTCTCCAATCTGGCATTCTTCCTTCACATTTGATCGTCAGCACTCCGTCCTCAACAGACCAGTCCCAGTTTTCTATCGGATCAGCTTCGCCTTTATGGATTATCAGTGCATCTGTAAGTGCCTCATTATACTGCCCGATAGTAATTTTTGACCATTCCTCCGCAGTTCCTGCATAGTATACTTTTGCAAGACGCAGGCAATTACCAAAAGCCCTATCTTCTATAGTCAAAACGCTGTTTGGGATCTTTATTGAAGTCAGCCTGCCGCATCCGAAAAACGCATATTGCCCAATGACAGTAACGCTGTCCGGGATCTCTATTTCGCTCAGGCTGCAGAGCATAAACATATTATTGCTTATACCGGTGAGCCCATACGGCAGATCTATTTCGGTCAGGCTGCTGCACCCGTAAAACGCAAAATCCCCTATATCGGTAACGCTGTCCGGGATCTCTATTTCGGTCAGGCTGCTGCACCCGTAAAACGCGTTTTGCCCAATGACGGTAACGCTTTCCGGGATCTCCACGGCAGTCAGTTTACTGCAGCTATTAAACGCATTATTTCCAACTGAGGTGGCTCCCTCATTTAATGTGTCGGTATGAATATGGGAAATACAGCTGAGAAAAGAATGATGAGTAGGAGAGTTATCAGGTCGAAAGCACAGGCGAGGTCACCCTTATATGTTTTGTTCGCTGTTATGGCAGTAGTCCTGGTATGCATCGTTTTATCTATTGCTGTACTTCCTGCATTTGCCGGCGCGTCATCCACACGCGAGAAGCGTTATTCCGATTACGAGATCCGTCAGGGGGACAGCCTCTGGTCCATCGCTGCTGAGTACAGCTGTCCGGAATACAGCGACAGCGAACGGTTCATCCGGGAGGTCATGCAGATCAACCATCTTACGGATCCCGACAGTATCCACGCCGGATCCTTCCTTGTGATCCCTTATTACGTAGATGTAAAATGATCAATGAATATATTCTGATTATATGAGTACAGGAAGGAGACAACTAGACGTAGACACACGTTTGACGTGCGTCGGTCGAGGCTTTTTTCGACTGACTGTATCCTGACAAAAGGGCTATTTCATAGCCCTTTTATGATCTTGAGGTTTGTATTATATATATTTATTATGTATAATAGTAAAATCTTTTATACATAATAAGGAGACTGATATATGGAATGGTCAAAACTCTTATCAACTGAGACTCTTACGCCACGTGCTACCGCGCCTTCTGTATGGGAAAACTATCCCATAGATGATTTTGAAAAGGATTACAGAGAGGTTGTAACCAGTGGGATCTTTCGCAATCTTCAGAACAAGGCTCAGGTGTTTTCACTGGTGGACAGTGGTATAGTGCGTACCAGGCTCACGCATTCTCTGGAGGTATCCTCAGTTGCGAAGCAGTTGGGTGTGATGGTGGCCAACAATCTCAGGAGCGGTTATGAGGATTACGGTTTCGGAGAAGAGTCGGTTTCATATGCTCAGAAGTTTTCCATGATCCTGGCATGTGCCGGTCTTTTGCATGACCTTGGCAATCCTGCCTTTGGTCATTTTGGAGAGGCTTCTATAGGTCACTTCTTTAAAACCTGTTTCGAGGATGACAGTCTTTTGTATAAGGACCGTCCGGTTGGAGCTATTCTTGATGAACAGATGAAAAGGGATCTGATCTGCTTTGATGGTAACGCCCAGACCATTCACATTTTACTTAAAAGTGTTGCCGCCAAAACAGGCTGGAATATAAATGTCAGTTATTCTGTAATCAATACTCTGGTGAAATATCCAGGAAGCTCCTTAGAAGCTGACAAGGACAATGCCGATATCAGGCGTCATAAGTTCGGTTTTTATAAGTCTGATGAAAAGCTTTATCGCAGGATCAGAGAGCAGGTTGGGCTGGATGGGGTATCCAGATATCCTCTCACCTATCTTTTGGAGGCGGCTGATGATATCTCATATTTGCTTTCAGATATGCAGGATTCCATATCCATGAATGTCATTACCCCTACCATGGTACGTGAGGAGTTTATCCGTCAGATAGAGGAGATGCCTATAAACGGTGACGAGGAGTATGAGATTAAGCGTATGGTTGCCCAAAAGGCGCTGAACGACCTGAATTCTATGCTTGAAGGCCACGATCATATCCCTTCGAGAGTTGCAGCCATGGATATGTGGTTTAATGCAGTCAGGGACTGGCTCATTTATGCTGCAGCCCATGCCTGGTTTGAAAATTATGAGAGTATCCTTAACGGTACCTTTACCGGGGAGCTTTTGGATGGCAGCTGGCATACATTTGTTATAGATATGATCAGACGTCTGATGAAGACCTACGTATATCCGTCCAAGACGGTTATCGACCAGGAGCTTCGCGGGCACAAGCTCATTGAGAATATCCTGGAGAGGTTTATTCCTGCTATTATGTATTTCGGGGATGAGAATGAGGCATACAGGCCGGGACAGATCGACAAGAGATATCTGTGGTATATTCCCGATCATCTCAAGGGTGAGTATATGCGAAAGAGGACAGGGGATGAGGCCTTTGATCTGTATCTTCGCTTTATTATGATCGTTGATTTTGTCAGCAGTCTAACCGATTCCGAAGCTAAGAAAATCGGGGAAATGGTGTAGTTTTTTGTAACAGCATTACCGTACGATCATTCGTGACCGGCAGTCCACCGCCTCTCGTAATACGTTCGGCTACGTGGACATGCCGGCTCACTCGTGATCTGTATTCAGTCATGTTTAATTACAGATAATGCATGTAGATTCACTTATGATATGAGTTCAGATCAGATCGTTAAGATATAATAAAACAGCGCCCTGGGGAGAAGGCGCTGCCTTAAGGAGGGGTTTGGTGATTTTAATTCGGATATTTTCTATCCCATGATCACCGTAACATCTACAGTATTTGATCCCATCTCAGGCTGTATCAGGTTTCCTGAGACGGTCTGGTCGTCAATTATCATTTCCACCACACCTTTTTGAACATGGTTGGGGTTCTTGACCTCTATATTATAGGTCTTGCCTCTGAACTTACGTGTAACTCTGTATCCATCCACGGAAGCGGGGATGCAGGGATCGATACGCAGTCCGTCCAGATCCGGCTTAATACCCAGGATGTACTGGCTGATGGTGGTAAAGGTCCATGCAGCGGTACCTGTAAGCCAGCTGTTCTTACCCTCACCGAAGGTGGGAGCATCATTTCCGGCTACCATCTGGCAGTATACGTAGGGCTCTGTGCGGTGGATCTCACCGATATCCTCAAGATAGATGGGATTGGTCTTTTTATAAACCTCGAAGGCACGATCTCCGTGTCCCACCTCTGTTTCCGCACATGCGATCCAGGGATTGTTATGGCAAAAGATACCGCCGTTCTCCTTGTATCCGGGAGGATAGGAGGAGATCTCACCAAGGTTGAGATAGTACTTGGTGTATGCGGGCTGGTTGAGCATGATACCGTACTTGGAGTCCAGACGCTTTTCCACGCTGGAAAGAGCTTTTGTAGCCATGCCGTTTTCTATTCCTACGCCACCCATGATACACATACCCTGGGGCTCGATAAATATCTGACCTTCTTCGCAAACATGGGATCCGATGGGCTCGCTTTCAGCATCATATGCACGAATGAACCATTCGCCGTCCCAGCCGTCCTTTTCGATGGCTGCTTCCATCTTTTTAACCTCTTCAAGGCACTTGGAAGCCTCATCATTAAGACCGATATGAGAGCAGATATCTGCATATTCCTTACCGTATTTAACAAAGAGTCCTGCGATAAATACGGATTCTGCTACGGGACCTTCGGAAGGACCGGTGGTCTGGAAGCTCTCGCCGGGAGTCTCGGAGAAGCAGTTTAAGTTAAGGCAGTCGTTCCAGTCTGCACGTCCGATAAGGGGCAGATCATGGGGACCCTTGTGAGTTACAATATAGTTAAAGCTCCTTCTCAGATGCTCCATAAGGGGAGCGGCAAGCTCATGCTTATTATCAAAATCACACATCTCGTCAAGGATGGTATAATCACCTGTCTCACGAATGTAAGCGGCAGTACCGGCGATAAGCCACATGGGATCGTCATTGAAGCCGCTGCCTACGCCCAGATTACCGGTCTTGGTAAGGGGCTGATACTGGTGATATGCGGAACCGTCCTCAAACTGTGTATTTGCAATATCAAGTATACGCTCACGGGCACGCTCGGGAATGAGATGAACGAAGCCCAAAAGATCCTGTGAGGAATCTCTGAAGCCCATGCCGCGTCCCATGCCGGATTCAAAGTAGCTGGCGGAGCGGCTCATATTAAAGGTAACCATGCACTGGTACTGGTTCCAGATATTTACGCAGCGGTTAAGCTTGGAGCTGCTGGACTCCAGATTGTAAACGGAGAGCAGTGAGTTCCAATACTCGCGAAGCTCATTAAATGCCGCTTCAACCTGTTCGTCTGTCATATACTTTCCAAGAACCTTGTCTGCAGGCTCCTTGTTTATAACATTGGGAGCAGTAAACTTCTTGTCCACTGGATTCTCGCAATATGCAAGGACAAATACGATCTTGGTCTCTTCGCCGGGCTTAAGAGTGATCTTAAGATGATGGCTGCCTATGGGAGACCAGCCGTGTGCCTCGGAGTTCCTGCTCTCACCGGAGAATACAACCTCGGGATTGTGAAGTCCGTTATAAAAGCCTGTAAAAGTAGCGCGATCCGTATCAAAGCCGTCAATATCACGGTTACAGGCATATACCGCATAGTGATTACGACGCTCACGATACTCTGTCTTGTGATAGATACGGCTGCCGATGATCTCAACCTCGCCGGTGGAGAAGTTGCGCTGGAAATTGGTGCAGTCATCCTCGGCATTCCAGAGGCAAAACTCTATAAATGAGAAAAGATCGATGCTCTTATTATTATTTGACTCATTTTTAAGTGTGATGCTGTTGATTTCGCAGGTATCATTTAAAGGAACAAATGCCAAAAGAGAAGCGGACAGTCCGTTCTTTTTACCTGTGATCACGGAATATCCCATACCATGACGGCACTCGTAAAAATCAAGCTCTGTCTGTACGGGCTGCCATCCGGGATTCCAAACGGCATCTCCATCCTTAATATAGTAATAACGACCACCGGTATCATAGGGAACATTGTTGTAGCGATAACGGGTCAGGCGTAAAAGCTTTGCATCCTTATAGAAGTCATAACCGCCGGCTGTATTTGAAAACAGACCGAAGAAGTCATTGCATCCCAGGTAGTTGATCCAGGGCAGGGGAGTACGAGGTGTTTCGATTACATATTCCCTGGCTTCATCATCAAAATGTCCGAATTTCATGTAGCTGATTCCTCCTTAAAACAATTGTAAGATCCCTTTTGCCGCCGTCACATCATATAGGAACACGGACGCCATACGGATATCGAATAAAACGAAAACAATCGAAAACATTTTTACGAATACGATTTCGCAAGTAATTTTCTACATAATATCAATAGTTCGTCAAATTGTAAACGATAAATTGCTTAAAATGGACATTTATGTAAAATGTGCACAAAGAATACCCAAATTCATTATAAAAAATAAACAGTTGACCTTTTGGGCCAAGGGGGTTATTATGGACTTACGAAATCGTATTCGGACTGTTTTTCGAAATTTTTCGGGGCGAGAAACCACGTATATGTGGGGAGGAGAGAGAAGTGGTTACTATCAAAGACATCGCGGCAGCCTGTAAAGTTTCGCCGGCTACGGTCAGCAAGGCTCTTAACGGCTACGGTGATATCGGCGAAAAAACCAAGACTAACATTCTAAAGACTGCCGAAAAGATGAAATACATGCCGAACGCAGCCGCCAGGCAACTTAAAACGAACATGTCATACAATATAGGAGTGCTTTTTTCAGACGAGACCCGAAGCGGACTGACACATGAGTTCTTTTCCGGGATCCTGGATTCAGCAAAGACTGAAGCAGAAAACCTGGGTTATGACATTACATTCATTACTCAAAAGATCGGCGGCAGAGATACTTCCTTTTTAGAGCATGCCAGATACAGAAAATGTGACGGAGTGCTCATTGCATCGGTAGATTTTCACAACCCTGCGGTTGTAGAGCTTCTGGAAAGTGAGATCCCGGTTGTCAGTATCGATTATGTATACAACGACAGATCCAGCGTCATGTCGGACAACATGGAAGGAGAGTATCGATTAACCAAGTACCTAATTGACCATGGGCATCGCAGGATAGCTTTTATCCACGGCGAAGCCACCTCTGTTACGGAGAAGAGACTTGTAGGTTTTCATCGGGCTTGCGAGGAAGGAGGGATTGATGTTTTAGAAGAGTATCTTATCGAGGCCAGATATCACGATGCTAAAAAAAGTGAGCGGGCCACAGAGAAGTTACTAAATCTAAAAAGCCCACCTACAGCGATTCTTTATCCGGATGATTTCTCCTATATGGGAGCCATGAGAGTGTTCGAAAGAATGGACATATCGGTTCCCGGAGATATCAGCGTAGCAGGTTATGACGGGATCAATCTTTCACAGGTTGTACATCCCAGACTCACCACCTACTACCAGAACACGGAGGAGATCGGGACCAGATCGGCTAAAAAGCTCGTGGACCTGATCGAGAATCCCAAGACTACCATATCCGAGCAGATAAAGGTCAATGGTAAAATATTAGAAGGTCATACAGTCAGTGAACTGTAGAAGAAATTTTTTTCCAAGGAGGAGAGAAACATGAAAAAAAAGATTTTAGCAGGTTTGCTTGCAGCTACTATGGTAATTTCATTGGCAGCATGCGGTGGCGGCTCTGACTCAGGTTCAGCTTCCACAGATTCAAGTTCAGACGCAGGTGCAGCTGAGGCTCCTGCAGCTGAGGAGGCAGCTCCCGCAGCAGAGGCAGAGAGCGGCGGTAAGGTTCTTAACATCTACTGCTGGAATGAGGAGTTCAAGAGCAGGGTTACAGATCATTACTCAGCTTATACTGAGTTTGACGCCACACACGGTAAGATCGGTGATCTGGATGTAGTATGGAACATCACACCTTCAGATGACAACGCTTATCAGAACAACCTTGACCAGACTCTTCTTAACCAGGAGAGCGCAGCAGCTGATGACAAGATCGACGTTTTCCTTGTAGAGGCTGACTATGCATCAAAGTATACAGATACAGATTACACCATGGCTCTTTCTGATCTCGGCATTTCAGATTCCGATCTTGCTGATCAGTATGAGTACACACAGACCATCGTTAAGGACAGCAACGGTGCCATCAAGGGTTCTGCATGGCAGGCATGCTCCGCAGGTCTTATCTACAACCGTGAGGCAGCTAAGGAAGTCCTCGGATCAGATGATCCCGCTGATGTTCAGGCTGCAGTAGCTGATTGGGATAAGTACAATGAGACAGCAGCAAAGGTTGCAGCTGCAGGCTACACAATGTGCTCAGTTAATGACACATATCGTACATACTCCAATAACGTATCCGGCAAGTGGGTACAGGATGACAAGATCGTTATCGATGCCAACATGGAGAAGTGGATTGACGACTCCAAGAAGCTTGTTGACGCAGGCGCTGAGGATACAGATGAACTTTGGGGCGATGACTGGGCAAAGGGTAAGAGACCGGATGGTAAGGTATTCTGCTACTTCGGACCCGCTTGGTTCTTCAACTTCTGCCTTGACGTAGATGATCCTGAGACAATCGCAGCAAAGGGCGGTTGGGGATACTGTGCAGGACCTCAGCCTTATTACTGGGGTGGTACATGGATCTGCGCAGCTACAGGCACAGACAATGCTGACGCTGTTAAGGATCTCATCCTTACAATGACAACTGACAAGGCTGTTCTTAAGGACATCGCAGTTAAGGATTCCGATTGTGTTAACTCCAAGAGCGTACTTGCAGACCTTGCTTCATCTGATGAGGGTAACATCGCCCTTCTCGGCGGCCAGAACCCTTATGCTGATCTTGCAGCAGGTGCTGAGACCATCGACCTTTCCAACCTTTCTCCTTATGACCAGGGTTGTAACGAGGAGCTTCAGAACGCTATGAAGGCTTACTTCGAGGGCACAGCTGATAAGGACGCTTGCTTAGAGCAGTTCTACGCAGCAGTTATTGAGAAGTATCCAAACCTGTCTAAATAATAGGATAAAAGTATATAAGCCTTGCATGCTTGCATGACCAAGGCTTATATACTTTGAGACTTAAAAAACATGAACAAGTGGTTGTTTTCATCTTTAGATGAAAACTATAAAGATTCCTTTAAAAAAGGAATCAACCTCACGATAGTGCGGATTGTGAATGTTTTTTAGGATTGCGAGAGTGCTGCCCTTGTGGCAGCACGGAGCAATCCGTATTATTAAAGTATTAAAAAACCTGGAGGCAGTAATGGGAAAAAGTAAAAACAATAAGGTCGTCTCATACAACAAATGGGGATATATATTTCTGCTTCCCTTTTTGATCACATATACGATCTTCCAGCTTATACCTCTTTTTACAACTATATACAACAGCTTTTTTGAAAACTACCGCGTCGGTCTGATGCAGGTAGGACCCAACTTCATAGGCTTACAGAATTATGTAGAGCTTTTCTCTACGCCTGATATCTGGCAGTATCTTGCCAACACCATGATAATGTGGGCTATGGGCTTTGTCCCCCAGATCCTGCTTTCTCTTCTTTTGGGAGCATGGTTTACCAGTCCCAGTCTGAGACTCAAGGGACAGCAGTTTTTTAAGACTGTTATCTATCTTCCGAATCTGATCATGGCATCGGCCTTTTCAATGCTGTTCTTCACATTGTTTGCAAATGAAGGCCCCATCAACTCCATGTTAGTAGGAGCAGGCATATTATCCACGAATTATAATTTCCTGTTCCATACATTTTCAGCCAGAGCTCTGGTAGGTTTCATGAATTTCTTAATGTGGTTCGGTAACACCACCATCCTTCTCATGTCCGGCATGCTGGGAATCGATCCCTCTATATACGAGGCAGCCGAGATCGACGGTGCCAGCAGTAATCAGATTTTCTTCAGGATTACGTTGCCGTTGCTGAAACCTATCCTGGTATACGTTATGGTCACTTCCCTGATCGGCGGTCTGCAGATGTTCGATGTGCCGCAGATCCTTACAAGCGGAACAGGTGATCCCAGCCGTACCACCATGACCCTTATCATGTACTTGAACAAGCACCTCTACAGCAAGAACTTTGGTATGGGCGGAGCCCTTTCAGTATTCCTGTTTGTAGTTACCGCGATCTTAAGTGTTATCGTATTTAAGTTCGTTAATTCCAAGGAAGTAAAGTAATAGGAGGCATGCAATGGGTAACAAATCTGAAACACAAATGAATCAATCCAGGCGTATAGTATGCTACGTAGTACTTGTCCTGGTTTCCATAATGTGCCTGTTCTGGTTCTATCTGCTGTTTATCAATGCGACCAGATCCAATTCGGAGCTGTCACGAGGCTTTACTCCCTTCTTCTCCACCCATGGCCTGGAGAACTGGAACAACCTGGTGCATGGTACATTACCGATCTTAAATGGCCTGTGGAACAGCTTTTTCATAGCCATTACCACATCCGTACTTACGGTATATTTTTCCACAATGACTGCATATGCCATCCATGCTTATGATTTTGTCGGGAAAAAGACCATCTTCGCGTTTATTCTGGGCGTCATGATGATCCCCACCCAGGTTACCGTATTAGGTTTCCTGCAGCTTATCGGTAAGATGGGGCTTGATGATTCCTTCATCCCTCTTATCATACCGGGAATAGCAGCACCCATAGTTTTCTTCTATATGAAGCAGTATATGGAGAGTACTCTTTCCATGTCGCTGATCGAGGCAGCGCGTATCGATGGTGCGGGAGAGTTTTTTATCTTCAACAGCATAGTATTTCCGTTGATGAAGCCGGCAATAGCAGTACAGGCCATTTTCTCCTTCGTAACCAGCTGGAATAACTACTTTACACCGTCACTGGTACTGCACACAGATACCAAAAAGACATTGCCTATTCTTATCGCCCAGCTTCGTGCAGCAGACTGGCTGAAGTTTGATATGGGTCAGGTTTATATGATGATCGCTTTCTCAATAGCACCGGTTATCGTTGTATATCTGTTCATGTCCAGGAATATTGTAGGCGGAGTTTCATTAGGAGGAGTAAAGGAGTAATGATACAGCTTAATCGCGGTATCAATCTCGGAGGTTTTCTGTCGCAGTGCGTCCATGAAAAGGCGCACTACGACAGTTTCATTCTCGAGGAGGATATCAAAAAGATAAAAGAGATGAGATATGACCATGTGAGGCTTCCCATTGATTATGAGATTTTCCAGACAGAGGCCGGGGACCGCATAGATGAGGGATTTCAGAGGGTTCATGACATTATCGGCTGGACCCGTAAAAATGACCTTACCATCATCTTGGATCTCCACAGGGCATATGGCTATGATTTTAACGATGCCAATGATGACAGCAAAAACAGGCTGTTTTTTGATAAGTCTGTTCAGGATCGATTTGTGGACCTCTGGAAGGATATAGCCACAGAGTACCACAAGTACGACAATCTGGTATTTGAGCTCTTAAATGAGGTGGTTGAGGAAAAGGCTGCTGAGGCCTGGAACGATCTCATTGCCCGTACCGTGGCTGAGATCAGAAAGATCACCGCAGATACCAGGATCATCTACGGCGGTATCAAGTGGAACAGTGCGGAGACCATCAAGTATCTGCGTCCCGTTACGGATCCCAATACCATCATCACCTTCCATTTTTACATGCCTCATGTATTCACACATCAGCATGCATACTGGATGCCAGAGATGGAAGAGGTGGGTGATATGTCCTATCCTGACACTGTGGAAAAGTACAAATGGGCTGCTAATATCCTGGGAGGTCAGGATTCCAGCGTTATGGAGATGACCGGCGAGATGATGGACATCGATTATATCAGAAAAATGGTGAAGGTAGCTGTGGACTCTGCAAAAAATATCGGCGCTCCCATGCTCTACGTGGGAGAGTACGGTGTCATCGACAAGGCTCCGGCTGAGGATATGCTCAGATGGCTTGCAGACACCCTGAAGGTATATGGAGAAAACAATATCGGATGCGCCTTCTGGACCTATCGCAAGATGGATTTCGGTATCGATCTCTGGGATGAGGATACAGGCAAAAAGATTGTGGAAATAACCACAAAATAACCCTTATAATTACAATGGAATTATGATAAAATGACTGGTGTGATTTTTCACCGGTCATTTTTTTTATCCTTTGCACGGACACATTGGTACGGCGGAGGAACCATTCGGAAGGGGATATGATGGTTAAGAGATTATATGTAGAAAAGAAAAAGGATTTCGCAGTAAGGGCCAAGGCTTTAAGACACGAGTTCAGGCACACACTGGAGATCAAGGCTGTTGAGGACGTGAGGGTTCTTATCAGATATGATGTGGAAAACATCGGAGAGAATATCTACAAAAAGGCTTTGAAAAACGTATTTTGCGAGCCTCCTGTGGATGAGATTTACGAAAACGAGCTTCCGGTAAAGCCCGGCCCCGGGACCCATATTTTTTCCGTTGAATACCTGCCCGGACAGTTCGACCAGAGGGCCGATTCCGCTGAGCAGTGCATACAGCTTTTGGACGAGGAGGCAGCTCCGGTTATCCGCTGTGCCACTACATATATTATCATCGGACAGATCACTGATGATGAGCTTTCGGCTATCAAAAAGCACTGCATCAATCCCGTGGACAGCCGTCAGACCGGGGAAGATGTTCCCGAGACCCTGAAGGAAAACTATCCCGAGCCTGCTGATATTGAGGTTTTGGACGGTTTTTGCGACATGGAGGAGGAGCCTCTTAAAAAACTCTATGACAGCCTGGGGCTGGCCATGACCTTTAAGGACTTTTTGCATATCCAGAATTACTTTGGCGGTGAGGAGCATCGTGATCCCACCATGACTGAGATCAGGGTGCTGGATACTTACTGGTCTGATCATTGCCGTCATACCACATTTTCCACAGAGCTTACGGCGGTGAATTTCAAGGACGGCTATTATCGCAAGCCCATGGAGGCTGCTTATCACGATTATCTGGACAATTTCAAAATCATATACAAGGACCGCAATGACAAGTTTGTATGCCTGATGGATCTGGCTCTCATGGCCATGAAGAAGTTGAAGGCTGACGGTAAGCTTGCCGATCAGGAGGAGTCAGACGAGATCAACGCCTGCTCCATAGTCATACCCGTGGATATTACCGAAAACGGTCAGGCACGTACCGAGGAATGGCTTTTGAACTTTAAAAACGAGACCCATAACCATCCTACAGAGATCGAGCCCTTCGGTGGAGCCGCTACCTGTCTGGGAGGAGCCATCCGTGATCCCCTTTCAGGGCGTACATATGTATATCAGGCCATGCGTGTCACCGGCGCCGCAGATCCCACTGTTCCCAACAGCGAGACCCTGGAGGGCAAGCTGTCACAGAAAAAGATCGTCCGTGAGGCTGCCGGAGGCTATTCATCCTACGGTAACCAGATAGGACTGGCCACAGGCTATGTAAAAGAAATATATCATCCCGACTATGTGGCAAAGCGCATGGAGATAGGAGCTGTCATGGCTGCCGCTCCCAGGCGCGCTGTACAGAGGCTCACATCGGATCCGGGTGACAGGATCATACTTTTGGGCGGTCGCACCGGCCGTAACGGTATCGGCAGTGCCACAGGCTCATCCAAGGCCCATACCACCCAGTCCACAGAGCTTTGCGGAGCAGAGGTGCAAAAGGGTAATCCACCCACGGAGAGAAAACTCCAGAGGCTTTTCAGACGTGAGGAGGTTAGCCACCTTATCAAAAAATGTAACGATTTCGGCGCAGGTGGCGTATCCGTTGCCATCGGCGAGCTGGCTGATGGCCTCATTGTGGATCTGGACAAGGTGCCCAAAAAATACGCAGGTCTGGACGGTACGGAGCTGGCTATTTCCGAGTCACAGGAGAGGATGGCTGTGGTGGTTGATCCAAAGGATGTGAAGACATTTTTGGAATATGCTGCCCAGGAGAACCTGGAGGCCACCGAGGTCGCTATGGTGACACAGGATCCCAGACTGGTGCTCTTATGGAGGGGCAAGCCTGTAGTCAATATTTCCCGCGCATTTTTGGATACCAACGGAGCTCACCAGGAGACCTCCGTTTCCGTGGATATACCGGACAAGGAGGGAGATTACTTTAACCGTCCGGCTCTTTCGGATGTTCGAAAGGCGCTGGAAGAGGAAGATTTGAAAAAAGCCGTGGAGCTTACTGTTTCAAATCTCAATGTATGCTCCCAGAAGGGCCTGGTGGAGATGTTTGACTCATCCATCGGTGCAAGCACTGTCCTGATGCCATATGGCGGAAAATATCAGCTCACTGAGACCCAGTCCATGGTGGCCAAGATCCCCGTTGCTGAGGGAGATACGGATACAGTTTCCATGATGTCCTACGGATTTGATCCCTATCTTTCATCCTGGAGTCCCTTCCATGGTGCTGTTTATGCGGTTACTGAGTCCATGGCACGTATAGTGGCATCCGGTGGAGACTACAAAAAGATACGCTTTACCTTCCAGGAGTATTTCAGGCGAATGAGCTCGGATCCCAGCCGCTGGAGTCAGCCTTTTGCGGCGCTTTTGGGTGCCTACGAGGCCCAGATGAAGTATGGACTTCCTTCCATAGGCGGCAAGGACTCCATGTCCGGTACCTTTAACGACATAGATGTACCGCCTACACTGGTCTCTTTTGCAGTAGACACCGCTAAGGAAGGAGATATCATTTCTCCTGAACTCAAGGAGGCCGGTAATGATCTTGTGATTTTCCAGATCGCCAAGAATCATTATAAGCTGCCTGATTATGAACAGGTCAAAAAGCTTTACGATACCATTCATACTCTTATCAAAAAGGGCGTCATTATATCTGCCTATGCCATGGACGCTTACGGCCTTTTGGCTTCGCTTTTCAAAATGTCCTTTGGAAACATGATGGGCTTTACCATCGATCCGGGGAATGTTCCTTTTGAAAAGCTGTTTTCCGTAACCATCGGCAAGATCGTTGCTGAGGTTCCAAAGGGTAAATATGAAGCTGTAGAAAATGCTATGACAAAGGCCGGTCTTTCCGATTACCTCATCAGGGTCGGTGCCACAAATGATAAAAAGCAGTTCATTTATAAGGATGTAGCCTTTGATATAGAGGAGGTTCTCGGTTTTTGGAAGACTCCTCTGGAGAAGGTTTTTGCCACCAGGGTTACCGAGGATTACAGCACAGTCGATACACGTGTATATACTGAAAAGAATTTCTATGTATGCAAAAACAAGGTGGCAGTTCCTGAGGTGTTTATCCCTGTATTCCCGGGGACCAACTGCGAATACGACAGTGCCCGGGCCTTTGTGAACGCAGGAGCTACTGCCAACACAGTTGTATTTAAGAACAAAAATGCAGCCGACATACGGGACTCCGTGGAGGCATTTGTGTCAGGTATCGACAAGGCGCAGATAGTCATGTTCCCCGGCGGCTTCTCCGCTGGTGACGAGCCCGAGGGCAGCGCCAAGTTTTTTGCCAATGCCTTCAGGAATGAAAAGATCCGTGAGGCCATGATGAAGCTTTTAAACGAGAGGGACGGTCTGGTGCTTGGTATATGTAACGGTTTCCAGGCCCTGATCAAGCTGGGACTGGTGCCCGGTGGCGAGATCATCACCCAGGATGAGAATTCACCCACCCTTACCTACAATGTGGTGGGACGCCATATTTCCAAGATGGCCCATACCAGGGTGGTCTCCAACAAATCACCCTGGCTGAAAATGGCTCCTTTGGGTAATGTGTATAATATTCCAGCATCCCATGGTGAGGGACGCTTTGTGGCGCCACAGCAGTGGCTGGACAGGCTTTTTGCCAACGGACAGGTGGCTACGCAGTATGTTAACGAGGATGGTGTGCCCACCATGGATGAGGAGTGGAACATCAACGGATCATACATGGCCATCGAGGGTATCACCAGTCCGGATGGGCGTGTGCTGGGCAAGATGTGCCACAGCGAGCGCATCGGAGCAGGTGTCGCCAAGAATATCTATGGCGAGCAGGATATGCATATATTTGAGGCTGGAGTTGAATA
>JAILEN010000160.1 GCA_024687655.1 Lachnospiraceae bacterium
TCCTCTGTGATCTTCTTGGCCTCCTCAATGGAAGAAATACCATACTGTCCAAGAACCTTGTTGATCTGGTCTACTCTTCTTTCATATGATTCAAACAGTGCCATTTCATTACTCCTTTCTTGGATCGATGATCTTTGCTGCATCGTCTACGCGTCCATACTGACCCTTGGCCTTCTCCCATGCATCGTTGGGTGAATCGCCGTTCTTGATGAAATCAGTCATCTTGCCAAGGTTGACAAACTGATAGCCGATAACCTCATCATTGTCATCAAGAGCTATGCCTGTAACGTAGCCCTCTGCCATCTCTAAGTAACGAACGCCCTTTTCCTTGGTAGCATACATGGTACCAACCTGGGAACGAAGTCCCTTACCCAGATCCTCCAAGCCTGCGCCGATGGCAAGTCCGTCATCAGAGAAAGCACTCTGTGTACGACCGTAAACGATCTGAAGGAAAAGCTCGCGCATAGCGGTGTTGATCGCATCACAAACAAGGTCGGTGTTGAGAGCCTCTAAAATGGTCTTGCCCTGGAGTACCTCAGCAGCCATAGCTGCGGAATGTGTCATACCTGAGCATCCGATAGTCTCAACCAGCGCCTCCTGGATCACGCCGTCCTTAACATTCAAAGACAGCTTGCATGCGCCCTGCTGAGGTGCGCACCAGCCCACACCATGTGTGAAGCCTGAAATATCTTCGATCTTTTTAGCATGAACCCACTTGCCCTCCTCGGGGATGGGAGCAGGCTCGTGTTTTGCACCCTTGGCAACGGTGCACATCATTTCCACTTCTTTTGTGTAAATCATCGCAATCTCCTTTCATACATTTCATGCGACAGTCTCCTGACCGTCACACCGGGAGAACCCATCTTCTCCTGTTTGCACAGAACACGCCGTGCCTAACAATTATATATTATTTTATGCCGTTCTTCAACAAAAAATACAACTAAGAAAGGATAAAAATGACCCAGTCCCGGAGGACTGGGTCGCTGAACAATTTTATATTACATGAGCATTTTGAACATCTCTCTGAACTCATCCAGGCTGGCAGGTCTGGGATTGCCGGGTGCGCATGCGTCTGCTGCAGCTGACTCGCAGAGGAAATCCAGATCCTCCTCCTTGAGCTTTTCCAGCTTGGTAGGGATGCCAACATCAACGGAAAGCTGACGTACTGCATCGATGGCAGCCTTGCGATAGGTGGCCTGATCCATGCCGGCAGTATCAATCCCGAATGCCTCAGCGATAGCCTTGAACTTCTCGCCGGTCTTTTCTGCATTGAACTCCATAACGATGGGAAGCATCATGGCGCATGCAACTCCGTGAGGAGTATCATATACTGCACCAAGAGTATGAGCCATGGAATGAGCGATACCAAGGCCGACATTTGAATATGCCATAGCTGTCACGTACTGTGCTAAAGCCATGCCCTCACGGCCGTCGGGATCGTTGTCCACTGCCTTGCGGAGGTTCTTCGCGATGAGCTGGATAGCCTCCAGGTTCAGGCAGTCGGAAAGCTCCCATGCAGCTGCCGTGGTGTAGCCCTCGATGGCATGTGTCAGAGCGTCCATACCTGTGGATGCGGTAAGGCCCTTGGGCATGGAAGCCATCATGTCGGGATCTACTACTGCGATATCAGGGATATCATTAGGGTCTACGCATACGAACTTACGCTTTTTCTCCACATCGGTGATGACGTAGTTTATGGTAGACTCTGCGCCTGTGCCGCCGGTGGTGGGCACTGCGATGGTAAATACGGTGCGGTTCTTGGTGGGTGCCACACCCTCAAGAGAACGAACATCTGCATACTCGGGATTGTTGACGATGATGCCGATGCCCTTACCTGTATCCATGGATGAACCGCCGCCTATTGTGATCATAAAGTCAGCACCTGAAGCCTTGTATGCCTCTACGCCGTGCTTGACATTTTCAATAGTGGGATTGGGCTTGATATCGGAATACAGCTCATAGGCTATACCGTTTTTATCAAGAAGATCCGTGATCTTAGCGGTAACGCCGAACTTAACCAGATCGGGATCGGATGCCACGAAAGCCTTTTTAAAGCCCTTTGACTGGATGATCCCGGGAATCTCATTGATAGCCCCGTGTCCATGATAAGAAATGCCATTTAAAACGAAACGATTAACTCCCATAATTCTCCCCCCTTCTTTTGGTTATGGGTCAACAGTTACGAAAGATATTTTAACATATTTTCTCATTAAAATAACCTTGTCAAAATAGACAAAACTCAACCCCTCTTATTTGTCACTTTAACCCCTGTTATCCTATCCTGATATACTGGTTCAAAAAGGTCTCCCGGATCAGCCCCAGCTTGCAGAGGGAGACCACGGAGCTGATGACCTCCATTATGGACAGATGGGTCTGTCTCTGGATCTCATCCAGGCTCACCGGATCATATTCAAAAATGTTGTATATCACCTTTTCATTCTGATCCAAAAGGGGTGCTTTTTGAATGTCCGCCGGAAGGGGGATATGCTTATAGCCCGAAAGGTTATCCAGCTCCGCCATGATCTGCTCCCTGCCGGTAATGATCCCTGCCCCCTGACTGATGATCAGATTACAGCCCGAAGAAAGCCTGTCGCTGACACGCCCGGGAAGTGCATAGACACTCTTTCCCTGATCCAGTGCGATGTTGGCCGTGATCAGACTACCGCTTTTCTCCCTGGCCTCCATCACCAGTACCGCCATGGAAAGCCCCGAGATGATACGGTTACGTCTGGGAAACATCTGGGGTATGGGCGCCGCACCGGGATAAAACTCTGAAATGACACCGCCCTTCTTTTTTATCTCCACATAGATATCGCTGTTTTCCGGCGGATAGCATATATCCACGCCGCAGCCCAAAATGGCATAGGTCACCCCACCGGCCTCCAGTGTACCCACATGGCAGGCCCGGTCTATCCCTCTGGCCATACCGCTTACAGTCACATATCCTGCACTGGATGCGGCCTTTGCAATATCTATGGTCACTGTCCTGCCATATCCCGTGGAATACCTGGCGCCCACCATGGCAACCCTCTTTTCCCCGGCCTGGGGAAAATGACCCAGATAGTACAAAACGTATGGCGCATCATCTATCATCACCAGCTCATCGGGAAATTCGTCCTCATCGAAAAAGACCGCTCCTATCTCCATTTTTTCAAGCCGCTCTGCTTCACCTGAGATATCACATCCCTTTCTGAAATCCAGAAATCTTTTGAGCTTTACCTTATCCAGTACGTTCGCTTTTTCAATATGTTCGGCCCTCGCTTTGTACACCTCCTCAGGGGACCCAAGTGCCATGATCAGCTGCCGCTTTTCGCTGTTGTTGATGTCCGTGGCGGCACCTAAAAAGTTTTTATATATATCCATTTTCTGTGTTCCTTTCCTAAAAAGATCCTTCGCTTCGCTCAGGATGACCAGCTGCTGTCACAGCATACTTTCCCAGTATTTTTTATCCAGGCTGCGATATAAAAAAGCCTCCTTCAGATGTGTGATGGTTATCTCATCCTCGCCATCCAGATCCGCTATGGTACGCGCCACCTTCAGTATCCTGTGATAGGTCCTGGCTGTAAGCCCGTATTCCAAAAACTGCTTTTCCATAAAGGCATTTTCCTCCTTACCCAGATGGCAAAAGCTCTCTATGTCCGCAGCGGGGATCCTGGAATTGAAAAGGTATGGTCTGCCTTTAAACCTGTTGCGCTCAATACCATGTACCCTTTCCACCCGGGCCCTGATATCCGCCGAGCTCTCATTTTTCTCATGACCGGTCAGCTCCTCGTAGGTCACCTCTGGGGTCTGGACACATATGTCTATCCGATCCAGCAGGGGCTGTGATATGCGTCCCAGATAGCTGCGTACCGAATGCGGCGTA
>JAILEN010000192.1 GCA_024687655.1 Lachnospiraceae bacterium
GCCCGGAGCCATGAATCAGTCTTCAAAGCTTAAGGGATACCTGATGCTGGTGTTCATGGTCATACTTTCATGGGTCATATTTAAGATCATTACCCCGGGCAACTTCGGTTCACCATCCAACCTGTTGAGCTACTTTCAGTCATCACTGATCGCTGCCGTGGGTGCGATGGGATTCTATTTTGTAATGGTTATGGGAATGTTCGATTTCTCCATCGGAGCGAACATCATGCTCTCTGCCATCGTGGGATGTGTATTTGCATCCAGATTCGGCATGGGATATCCGGGACTGGTGGTCGGCTGTGTTATCACCGGTACCATCGTGGGCATCATCAATGGCGTGTTTTATGTGAGACTTCGCATACCTTCGATGATAGTTACCACTGGACTGGCATTGGTTTACGAATCACTTGCCAATTTCTTCGCGGGAGGATCCTCACAGGTGCTTCCCTCTGATCTGCGAGCACTAGGTCAGATGCCTCTTAACATCATTCTGGCATTTATCGCATTTTGCATCGCATACACTTTACTTAATTATACAAAGATCGGCACATATACCTACGCTATCGGCTCCAACGAGTTTGTAGCAAAAAACATGGGTATTAACGTTAATAAATTTAAGGTTATCGCTTTCATGATAAGCGGAGCGTTTTTCGGCCTTATGGCCATCATCACCATCAGCTACGGTTCCTCCATGCTGGCAGTTACCGGCATGCAGTCCATGAGTCGTAACTTCGTGCCTACCATGGGATGCTTCTTCGGAATGGCTTTCAAAAAGTACGGCATTCCCCTGCAGGCCATAGTGATCGGTGAGTTCGTGATCAACATCATCTTCTACGGTTTTATCGCTCTTGGAGCACCTACTGCCGTACAGGATGTCATCACGGGCCTGGCACTTCTGATCATCGTTACTCTTACCACTCAGGTGGAAAAGGGTGAGATAGTTAAGTAAGAAAGGAGGTTTTTGCATGAGTGAGATCAGACTTGAGATAAAAGATCTGTGCAAGACCTTCGGTATTACCAGGGCTGTGCAGAATGTATCATTCAATATCAACAAGGGTGAGGTCCATGCTCTCATAGGAGAAAACGGATCCGGCAAGTCCACGCTTACCAACATGCTTACCGGCATCTACTCCATCGACAGCGGCCATTTTATCATGGATGGCAAGGAGGTTCATCCCAAGAACCAGGTTGAGGCCAACAACGAGGGTATATCCATTATCGTTCAGGAGCTGGGAACACTTTCGGGACTTACGGTGGCCGAGAACATCTTCCTGGGGCATGAGGACATGTTTGTCAAGGCGGGCATTAAAAATACCAACGCCATGAACAGACGTGCCAATGAGCTTTTAAAGGAATACGGCTTTGACAGGATCAAGGCTTCTGCCTATATCGATGATTACAACTTCGAGGACAGAAAGCTGGTGGAGATCGTCAAGGCTACATACTTCAAGCCTAAAATAGTCGTTATCGATGAGACCACCACGGCGCTTTCACAGGAGGGCCGTGAGGAGCTCTACAAGCAGATGGACCGCATCAGGAGCGAGGGAGATACCATCATCTTTATTTCCCACGATCTGCCTGAGGTTCTTGAAAAGTCAGATACCATTACCATCCTCAGGGACGGAGTGTATATCGACACTGTTAAAAGCTCTGAGGTGACGGTGGACGACCTTAAGCGTCTCATGGTGGGACGTGAGGTTACGGGTAATTACTACCGCGCCGACTACGGCGAAGAGGTCTCCGATGAGGTAGTGCTCACGGCAAAGGGCCTTACGGTTCCCGGACAGATAAAGGACGTGAGCTTCACACTTCACAAGGGCGAGATCCTGGGCTTCGGAGGACTTTCCGAGTCAGGAATGCACGAAGTGGGCAAGGCTGTCTTCGGTGCATCCTATGACAGACAGGGTGAGGTCACACTGGCGGACGGCACCCATATCAACGACATACCCACGGCTATCAAAAAGAGTATAGCCTATACAAGCAAGGACAGAGACAACGAGTCTGTGGTCATGAACCAGAGCATAGGCGAGAACATCTGCCTGCCTTCACTGGATTCACTGAAGGGCGGCGCCGGTCTTTTGTCCGGTAAAAAGATGAAGGATTTTGCCGGCAAGTTTGCATCCGAGATGTCGGTCAAGATGGTCAATACGGATCAGTTTGTCTCAGACCTGTCAGGTGGTAACAAGCAAAAGGTGGTGCTGGCTAGATGGATAGGAAAGGATTCGGATATCGTAGTTCTGGATTCCCCTACCAGAGGTATCGACATCAAGGTTAAGCAGGACATCTATCAGCTGATGGACCGCATGAGAAAGAGCGGCAAGTCCATCATCATGATCTCCGAGGAACTGATGGAGCTTATCGGTATGTGTGACAGGATAATCATCATGAAGGACGGCGAGATCAACGGAGAGCTTATGCGTTCGCCCGACATGGATGAGAACACTCTTATTGAGAAGATGGTTTAGGGAGGTATATTATGGCTGAGAATCCTAATAATTCCGCAGCTGCGGTATCAAGAGATGACGAGCTGAAGCGCCTCTCTGTCATGTCGACTGTAAGAGCGGTGCTCCCTGTTGTGGGACTCGTGATCGTGTTTATAGTATTTAATGTATTGACCGGCGGGCGTATGGTATCCAACATGTCGCTGGTGCTGTCACAGGTTTATGTGACACTGATCGCTTCCATGGGAGTATTCTTCATCATGACCATGGGCGGCCTGGACTTTTCCCAGGGATCCATTCTGGGACTGGCTTCAATAGTGGTATGTGCGGTGTCCAATATCAGCGTACCCCTGGCTATAGTCTGCGGTATACTTACAGGCGCCATCATCGGCGGCATCAACGGTTACTTCTATGTGAACAGAAAGATCAAGTCATTCATTGTTACGATCTGTACCATGTTCCTTTTCAGGGGACTGATCAAGTACCTGACCACCGATTCGCCGGTGGCTGCATCCGCCAAGATGCTGATGATGGACTCCACAGTCCTTAAGGTCATCATTACGGTAGTGGTACTGGCCATCGGTTTTGTGGCTTTCAATTTCACAAAGTTCGGCATCCATCTCAAGGCTATCGGTGCCGGTGAAAAGGCCGCCATGTTTGCAGGTATCAGGACAGACCGCATGAAGTTTTTGATCTATGTTCTGGCAGGAGCCATCACCGGACTGGCTGCATTTGTAAATGTCATCAAGGTAGGTTCTGCCACATCCAACAGCGGTAACCAGCTGGAGACGCAGATACTTATCGCTCTGGTTTTGGGCGGCATGCCTATCTCGGGCGGTGCCAAGGTCCGCTTCATGAACATCATCGTAGGCGGCATGCTCTACATAGTCCTTTCATCAGGACTTACCATGATGGGCTTCGACACACAGACCATGCAGCTGATACAGGGTATCGTGTTCCTGGTGTTCGTGGCAGTGTTTGCCGACAGGGAATCACTTCAGGTTATCAAGTAGTCCTTTATATAGGAAAGATTTTTAAAAAGAGGTGGCGCGATGCCGCCTCTTTTTATATAATAATACAGATAGTAAAAGATTCTTCGGGCTGTGCCCTCAGAATGACATATACCACTTTGTCATCCTGAGGGTCGCGAAGGATCTTATATGGAGAATCTTATGGTTAGTTTATTTTTATGTGAAGACGAGATAGTGATGCGTGAGGGCATCAGGGACAGGATCGACTGGAAGGCCGAGAACATCGATTTCGTTGGTGAGGCCAGCGACGGTGAGATGGCCATCCCCCAGATCATGGAAAAAAAGCCCGATATCCTCATTACAGATATTAAGATGCCCTTCGTGGACGGCCTCATGCTGTCCGAGGTGGTAAAAAAGAACCTGCCCGACACCAAGATCATGATCCTGTCGGGCTATGATGAGTTTGAGTATGCCAGGAGAGCTGTCTCACTGGGAGTCACCGAGTATCTTTTAAAGCCCATATCTCCCAAAAAGCTTTTGGAGAGCATCAGAAAAGTCAGGGATACGGTGGAGCAGGAGCGCAGTCACAAGGAGTACGTCACCAAGCTTATTGAAAACGCCGGTGGCGAGGGTGCTCCCGTGCGCAAAATGGAGGAGAAGAAATTCCACTCCCGCAGCCTTACCGCCGCAGTTAAGTTCATAGATGAGAATTTCTCTGATGAGGATATCTCTCTTAATAAGGTGGCTGATCATGTGGGCGTTTCACCCAATCATCTGTCCTCCACTTTTTCCAAGGAGCTGGGCTCTACCTTTATCGAATACCTTACCAAATGTCGTATTGACAGGGCCAAGGAGCTTTTGACTACCACTGATATGAGGAGCTCCGAGGTGGCTTATGACGTGGGCTACAAGGATCCACACTATTTTTCCGCTACCTTCAAAAAGGTCTGCGGCATGACCCCCAAGGAGTACCGGAATACTGTCCACTGATCCGGGCGGCGGCATCCCCCTGTTATCAAGGGATGAGGGGAAACTTTTGTGCAAACAGCATAAATAATTCAACTTTAGGCCATAATTTATCACACTTTTCACCATAAAATTCGTAAAAATCAAAACCACTCGCATAAATTATTCCATTTAGAAAACAGAACTTTTCTTTTATAATCAACATATGAAAAAACCCTTGGTACACGGGGGCGGTAACATGACAATAGTCATAAAAAAGGAGGAGTTCTTATTATGAAGAAGAAAGTACTTGGCGTATTACTCGCTGCTACAATGGCAGTTGGAATGCTCGCAGGATGCGGCGGCGGATCATCAGAGGCACCCGCAGCTGAGGCGCCCGCAGCAGAGGAAGAAGCACCCGCAGCAGAGGAAGAGGCAGCACCCGCTGACGATTCCGCAGCAGCAAGCGATACCATCACAGTTGGTTTCGCACAGGTTGGACATGAGTCTGACTGGCGTACAGCTTCCACAAAGTCCTGCCAGGATGTTTTCTCAGCTGACAACGGATATGACCTTTCATTCGTTGACTGCGACAATGACTCAGCTGCACAGCTCGAGGCAGTTCGTAACTTCATTCAGCAGGATGTTGATTACATCATCATCGATCCTATCGTTTCCACAGGTTGGGACACAGTTCTTACAGAGTGTGAGGACGCAGGCATCCCCGTTATCGTAATCGACCGTACTATTGATGATTCCGATAAGTATGCAGCATGGGTTGGTTCTAACTTCAAGACAGAGGGTCTTGCAGCAGGTGAGTGGCTTAAGGCT
>JAILEN010000202.1 GCA_024687655.1 Lachnospiraceae bacterium
GGCAAGGTCTGACGTCCCGCCATCCTCAATGGATACACGGGCCTGATCGATGGATGCCGCCAGAAAAACCGTCTCCTCCATAGGGCCTGAACCCTCTGCTACAGTATACCTGATATCTAAGCCGCCTTCCATAGGAAAAGCGGCAATAAAGAACGACCTGCTGTTTATCTCGCTGCAGATAGCCTGTGCCTCACTCTCGGTTCCCTCATACTCCATAAATGAATTGAACACGATGTGGCGGTCATTAAAGCCGGGATCCTGAACCAGATATGATATCTGGATATCATAGGTATCACAGTTCGTGTCGAGAAAAAGCCTGTCTCCGGCAACGATCTCGGAGTCATAGCCCTCGGAGCGTATAAAGCCCTTGAGCCTCTCAAGCATAGGTACCAGGATGGCCTCCATGGGATACACCTCGCCCACAGCCTCCTCTACCTCCGCCCGGTCTCCGGACAGGGTCTCGTCCAGTTCAGTGTTTTCCATCCATACCATCACCGGATACTCTTCCATTTCGGCACTCATGAAAAATCCGTTTTCGGAAAAAATGCTCTTATGGCCACATCATCCTCGCTGACTCCGGCCCCCGCAGTCTCAACGCCCCGCTCCATGGTATATTCCTTGGCCTTTACCAAAAGAGCTGAGCCCAGGCCTCTGCGGCGCCTGCTTTCATCCACACAGATGTGTGCGATCTCAATATTTTGCACCGGAATCTGATCTTCCGATGGAACAGTGATGGCGGGGATCAGATCCTCAAAAGTAAAAACCGTCTTGGGATCATTGGCGGCTTTTTTTCGCATGGCTATTGCAGAATCTTCCATCATCTTACGCTCTGTGGTAGCCTGAAGCAGGATGTTTTTTACCACGTCACGGCGACGCCTGCCCTTTGTGGTAATGGGAAATCCTGCCTTTTTAACATAGAGCTTGCAGCATGCAATAAGCTCATCATATCCGGCTTTTACTTCCTAAAGGGATGAAGAAAACTCGTCATCTGTGCAGGGACTAATGGTGTTGTACTTTATCAGCTTGTTGAGCTCATCGGTCTTTTCCTTCACTGCCTGCATCTCGGCGCTGTCGTAACCCCGGTTGTAGGCATCTATCCTGTTTTTGGCTTCGACGATGGCCACATGACTCTGGGGCATGTTTCTTTCCGTCTCGGTGCGTGCCATGACCTGCGGGGCATTTTGGGCAAGAGCCTCAGCCTGGTCCCCGGAGATGACCTGGGGCATATCGATAACAGGCTGATCCACTATCACATTTTCATTAACGTTAACATTGTCCTGGATGTTTTTATCAAGGACATCATCCTTCTTTTCAGACGCAAGCTCCTTGTTCTCTTCGATCTTTTTAAGAGATTCTTTGGATTTATTGATATTGTTATCAAGAATCAAATTACTATTATCCATACCATTCCTCCTGATACTGCGGGAAGCCCCCTGTTTTGGATAATTATAAACCCCGTATGATTACATATTCTTTACATCATATATCAAAAATTGACAGCTGCTCGGACTGCTGCATGTCTCCCAAAAGCCCCAGCTCATCCATTTTGTCCATAACGGTCTGGGACACCTTGCCGCGTTTTTTCAGATCATCCCTGGATGAAAATGGTCTCTGTCGGGCAGCCAGCATCAGCGTCTCAGCAGCGCCGTCACCCATGGAACCAATGGTGTTAAAGGGAGGCAAAAGCTTTCCGTCAACGATCTTGAAATACCTGGCGTCGGACTGGTACAGATCCAGAGGTAAAAACTCAAAGCCACGGGCGTACATCTCCTGCACCAGTCTCAGGTCTCTGTACAGATCCTTGTCGGTGGCGGTTATATCCTTGTTCTGCTTTTTCAGCTCCGCCATCTGCTCGTCTATCTCCTGGAGATAATGCTCGCAGGTCATCTGTCCCCGGCACATTTTCTCATAATCAAAGGCAGTTGCCCTGATGGAGAAAAATGAGGCATAGTAAATAAGGGGATGGTAGATCTTGAACCAGGCCACCCTCCAGGCCATCATAACATAAGCAGCTGCATGGGCCTTGGGGAACATGTACTTTATCTTTTCACAGGACCACACATACCAGTCAGGCACTCCATGATCCAGCATATCCTGCTTCCAGGCGGGCCATTTTTCCACTCCGCCCTTGGCCACCTTGCCCTTGCGGACAGCCTCCATGATGTTAAAGCTCTCCGCCGGATCCATACCCATGCCAATGAGGTAGGTCATGATATCGTCACGGGTACAGATGGCTGTGGAAATAGTAGCCTTACCTTCTTCAATGAGCTTTTGGGCGTTGCCCAGCCACACATCCGTACCGTGTGCCAGTCCTGCAATACGCACCAGATCTATAAAGGCCTGGGGCTTGGCGTCACGGAGCATCCCCATGGCAAAATCCGTTCCAAACTCCGGTATGCCCAGGGTTCCCATTTCACACTTCCACAGATCCTCCGGCTCCACACCAAGTGCGGAGGTGTTCTGGAAAAGGGACATGACCTTTTTGTCATCAAGGGGGATGGAGGTGGCGTCAATACGCTCTCCCATCTGCTCGCTCATATCCTCCAGGGACTTTATCATGGTGGGGTCTGCGTGACCCAGGATGTCCAGTTTCAGCAGGTTTTCATCGATGGAGTGATACTCGTAGTGGGTGGTGATGATGTCACCATTTTTTTCCATGTCGTTGGCGGGATGCTGCAGGGGCGTAAAGGAATAGATATCCTCTCCCATGGGCAGCACCACCACTCCACCGGGATGCTGACCCGTAGTCCTGTGGATGCCGGTGCACCCCGGGACTATACGGTCGATCTCGCAGTTGCGCTTGGTGATGTTTTCCCTCTCGAAATATCTTTTTACAAAACCGAAGGCTGTCTTGTCCTGAACCGTACCCACGGTGCCTGCCTTGAAGGTCTGGCCATTACCGAAGATGACCTCGCAGTATCTGTGGGCCTTGGTCTGATAGTCGCCGGAAAAGTTAAGGTCAATATCAGGCTCCTTGTCACCCTTGAAGCCCAAAAAGGTCTCAAAGGGGATATCAAAGCCGTCCTTTTTTAAAGGTGTGCCGCAGTTGGGGCAGGTTTTATCAGGCATGTCGCAGCCAGCCCTGCCGGCAAAGGCCTTTACCTCATCCGAATCAAAGTCCACATAGTGGCAGTTGGGACAGAGGTAATGTGGACTGAGGGGATTAACCTCAGTGATACCCGCCATGGTAGCTGCCAGGGATGAACCCACGGAACCACGGCTGCCCACCAGATATCCGTCCTCGTTGGATTTCCACACCAGCTTCTGGGCGATGATGTACATCACCGCATAGCCGTTGGAAATGATGGAATGAAGCTCACGATCCAGCCGTTCCTGCACCACGGGAGGCAATGGATCACCATATACCTCATGGGCCTTATTGTAGCAAATCTTTCTCAGGGTCTCGTCGGAGTTTTCGATAACGGGAGGAGCCTTGTCGGGACGGGTAGGTTTTATCCTGTCACACATATCCGCAATGAGGTTGGAGTTTTCTATCACCACCTCCTCGGCAGTCTCCTCACCCAGATAGGCGAAGTCCAGAAGCATCTCGTCGGTGGTCCTGAAGTACTCGGGCTCCTTCCAGTCCGGATCCTGCATCTTCAGATCCGACTGGATGATCTGTCTGTATACTCCGTCCTCAGGATCCAGAAAATGCACGTCGGCAGTAGCCACCACAGGCTTGCCCAGCTCCCGGCCCAGGGAGATGATGCGACGGGTAATGTCCCGAAGGTCCTCAATGGTATCAATGGCGTATTTTCTGTCACCCAAAAGATGTGAATTGATCTCGTCGGGAGTGATCTCAAAAAAGTCGTAAAAGGTGGCGATACGGATGATCTCCTCGTCACTTTTACCCAGCTTGATGGCGTCGTAAAGCTCACCCTCACTGCCGGCGGAACCTATGAGGAGTCCCTCTCTCCACTGCTCCACCATTGACTTGGGAAGCTTGGGGATACATACACCCCGCCTGTTCTTGGGGCTGAGATAATTCAGATGGGCCTCCGACACCAGTCGGTACATGTTTACCCGGCCCAGGTCGTTTTTGGCGATGATGGTACAGTTGGAGGGACGGGCGGCACGGATACGCTCCACCGTCATCTTTCCCTCTTCATTAAGATCGATAAGGGTGCTGATGCCCTTTTCTGCCAGCATATCATGGAATTTCAAAAAGATCTCGGCCGTAACCTCCGCATCATCCACGGCTCTGTGGTGATGCTCGTTTACCAGATTCAGGGCCTTGGCCACGGGATCCAGACCGAACTTTTTGAGCTTGGGTAAAAGGAAGCGGGCCATGGGCATGGTGTCCATGTAGGTAAACTTCCAGTCCTCGTGGAGGCGCTCGCAGTTGGCGTAGATCACCCCTGTATCAAAGTCCGCATTGTGGGCCACCAATACAGCCCCCCTGCAGAACTCATGAAACTTTGGAAGCAGGGTCTCGATGGTCTCCGCATCCCGAACCATATTGTCGGTGATGGAGGTAAGCTCCGTGATCTCGTATGGGATGGGAACCTCGGGATTCACAAATTCCGAAAATCTCTCAACTATTTTTCCTCCGTTGACTCGGACGGCACCTATCTCTATGATCCGGCACTTTCTCTCATTAAGACCTGTGGTCTCCAGGTCGAATACCACAAAGTCATCATCTATTGTCTGCCCCGGCAGGGCGTCGGTAACGATCTGCTTGGTGTCATCCACCAGATAGGTCTCCACTCCGTAGATGATCTTGATATCGCTGCCCCTGGGGATGCTGTGAGCCGCTATGGGAAAAGCCTGGGTAACTGCATGATCGCAGATGCCGATGGCGCTGTGGCCCCATTCGTCAGCCCTCTTAATCAGATCCGCCACCTCTATTACTCCGTCCATATCACTCATCTTGGTATGGGCGTGGATCTCCACCCTCTTTTTGCCTGCAGCATCAATACGCTTTGTACGGAAATCCGGGATGGACATGATACCGCGGATACGACCCACGGAAAGCTCGTGTATGAACCTGTCATCCTCCGGCTCTCCCATGAGCTTTATAAACATGCCCTTTTTAAGGGAGCCTGCTATATCCTTTTCCAGCTCACCATCCAGAAATATCTTGCACATGACCGAGTCGGTGAAATCCGTCAGGCCGAAGCTGACAATGACCTTGCCTGTCTTGGTATGCTTAAAATCCACAGACAGCACCTGGCCACGTAGTACCACTTCCCCGATGCCCTCGTAGATGTCCTCGATGGCGATCACCTTGTTGCCGTCAAAATCCCTGCCGTAGATCATCATGGGGTTGGTGGAACGGGTAAGGGGACGGACCTCCTTTTGCTCGCCTTCTTTTTGGGCTTTTTTATCCTTGGGCTTTGAATCGGCCACTGCGTTTTGGACGTCCTGCTGATTGGTCTCGATGTTGGTGATTATCTTGTCTATGGCCTTTTCAATCTTTTCATTGGAGGCCTCCCTGTATTTGGAGCCCTTGGGAGCCTTGTACTCCACATCAATGGTGATATCCTGAATAAAGCGGATCTTATAGATGGCGTTGATCACGGACAGGATGTCATCGGTCCTCTCCCGGGCCACCCCCGTGTCCTCCAGGGTCAGTTTCATATGATCACCGTCGAAGGAGATGTCAGCCTTTTTTACTATAGTATAGAGGATGTTGCTCTTGCTTTTGATCTCGTCTAAAAAACTGTCATAATAGGCTGAAAATGCGGATTCGGTGGTATAGACGTCAGAAAGCAAAAAGCTCTCGACTATCTCCAGCTTTTTGCCTTCTCTGTCAAAGTACTGTTTTTGCAGCACGCGCTCCAGGTCCCAGATTCGCTGCTTCGGGACTATCACCGGAAACTCCATGTAAACGCGTACCTTGTCACCAGTCCTGTTGGTGACCACCTTGGAAACCGTGGAGTTCTCCACCAGG
The DNA here is from genome assembly GCA_024687655.1 of Lachnospiraceae bacterium. Taxonomy (GTDB): domain Bacteria; phylum Bacillota; class Clostridia; order Lachnospirales; family Lachnospiraceae; genus JAILEN01. The sequence continues at coordinate 5,894 of JAILEN010000202.1, forward strand.
GTGGTCATACGATCTTCAATTTTTATATCTGTAAAAATGTCTAAAAATCGTCCGTCCATCTATTACTCCATTAAAGATCCTTCGTCGCTTCGCTCCTCAGGATGACATCAGCCTGCCATCATTATAGACGGTTTTCTTTGTCATTCTGAGCGTGGTGAAGCTTCTGCCAGAGGCAGAAGCTTGAAGAAGTCATCGGAGATGACTTCAACCTAGCGAAGAATCTTTGCTCATTGAATCAATTTCTGATTCAATGAGATTTCCAGCCATCCAGTTCTTCCTTAAGAGCGGGTAATAGTTCATCCTCGGGAAGCTTCTTAATGATTTCTCCTTTTTTCATGAGCAGGCCCACTCCCTTGCCGCCGCAGACTGCCAGGTCCGCTTCCCTGGCTTCTCCGGGGCCGTTGACCACACAGCCCATCACCGCAACCTTGATATCCAGATCGTATCCTGCCACCAGTTCCTCTACTCTGTTGGCAAGTCCGATGAGATCGATCTCAGTCCGCCCGCAGGTGGGACATGACACCACCTCGATGCCTGAGCGCCTGAGGCCCAGAGCCTGCAGTATCTGCTGTGCCACCCTAACCTCCTCGGTGACGGGCCCGGTCAGCGACACCCTGATGGTATCCCCTATTCCCGCACCCAGGATCAGTCCCAGGCCGACGGAGCTTTTAATGGTCCCGCGTCTTACTGTACCCGCCTCTGTGATACCCACATGAAGGGGATAGTCAGACTTTTTTGCAAAAAGCTTATATGCATCCACACAAAGCATCACATCAGAGGACTTGATGCTCACCACCATGTTGTCATAATCATGGTTTTCTATGATACGCACCTTGTCCAGAGCGCTTTCCACCAGTCCCTCGGCGGTGACACCGCCATACTTTTCCACTATCTCCTTTTCCAGTGAACCGGAGTTGACGCCCACCCTGATGGGGATGCTCCTCTCCCTGGCCACTCTCACCACTTCTGCGATCCTGTCCTCACCGCCGATGTTGCCCGGGTTGATCCTGATCTTGTCAGCTCCATGCTCCATGGCCGCTATGGCCAGCCTGTAGTCAAAGTGAATATCCGCCACCAGCGGAATGTGTATCTGCTTTTTGATCTCCGAAAATGCCTCAGCCGCAGCCATATCATTGGCGGTGCATCGGATGATCTCGCATCCCGCATCCTCCAATTCAAGGATCTGCGCCACCGTGGCCTTCACGTCCGCAGTCTTGGTATTGCACATGCTCTGGATGGCGATGGGATTATCGCCCCCGATCATCACCCCGCCGATGTTAACTTCACGTGTCTTTTTTCTTTCCATTACAATTCCTTTTACGCTTTACGCATATTTGCTGCGGGCCAGTCTTTCTCGCGACCCGCTCCGCTCTACCTCGACTAGTCGAACATCCGTAAGGCATACTCCTAAAGTCGTCTGCCTAACGGCTGTACGACGGATTCTCGGAACGCTCCCGCTTAAAGGTCGCTACGAAATGACTGTCCCTTACAAATATGCGAAAGCTAAACTACTATTAACCGGGGGTGGCTACATCAGTTTGTAGATATCCGACACCATGATCACCACCATCAACGCCATGAGCAAAATGAACCCCACATAATTGATGCCGTTTTCAATCTTCTCATTCATGCGCTTACCCCTGATGGCCTCAATGATAAATATCAAAAGCCTGCCGCCGTCAAGTGCAGGCAGGGGCAACAGGTTCATCACACCCAGGTTGGCCGTAAGCAAAATGGCGATATTTATCATCTGCATCACGGTCACAAAAACCCCGTAATTGGAAGCTTCGGTATAATTGTCCCCTATGACCTTCATGATACCCACGGTCCCGGACATATCCTTGAGTCCGATGCGGCCGGTCACCAGATAACGCAGTCCGGAAAGCACCGAGTATATCTGGTAGCGTATCTCATAAAATGAATACTTCACCGTATCGATGGCGTTGACTCTGGTGCGCTTCCCGTCGGTGACGATACCAATGAGATATCTGCCGCTTTCCTCATCATACTTGGGAAGGATGGTGGCCTCATGCTTCTCATCCCCCCTCTTATAGGTGATATCCAAAGGCTGTCCCGTATGGAAGAATACATACAGGCTCACCTCATTGTAAAAATGGATGTTGTAATTTCCTATACGTGTGATCTCATCCCCGGCCTGAAGTCCCGCAGCCTGCGCAGGATAACCCTCCGTGATCTCTGCAATGACGGGCCTGTCCACTCCGATGCTGCCTAAAAGGATCAGTGAAAGTAAAAATGCCAGGATGAAATTGAAAAAGGGGCCCGCAAAAACGATGGCTATCCTCTGCCATACAGTCTTGGTAGGGAAGGCTCTGGGATCGTCACTGGAGGTATCCTCCCCCTCCATGACGCAGCTGCCTCCAAAGGGCAGGATACGAAGGGCGTAGGTAGTCTCTCCCTTGGTGTGGGAAATGATGGCCGGTCCCATGCCAATGTTGAACTCGTTGACCTTAACGTCATTTTTTTTCGCCAGGATAAAATGACCCAGCTCATGGAAAAAAATGATAAAACCGAATATCAGTATCGATACGATAATGCTTGCTAAACTCATAATAACCTCTTAAAGATTCTTCGGGCTACGCCCTCAGAATGACAAGGAAGGCTGTTTTCTCGTTTTGTCATTCTGAGCAAAGCGAAGAATCTTATACCTTACATATTTCTGTTTCTATTAACTTATACGTCTCCTGCTCTGTTTTTAGTATGTCATCGAGCGAGGGATCCTCAATATACTCTATCTCAGACATGCACTCGGAAATGATCTCCGGAATTCGCAAAAATGAGGTCTTTTCATCCAAAAACATGGCCACTGCTCTCTCATTGGCCGCATTGTATACCGTGGGTACATTGCCCCCCGCATCCATGGCATCAAAAGCCAGCTGCAAACCGAAAAATGTCTCCGGATCGGGCTCTTCAAAATCCATATGACCGATCTTAAAAAGATCCAGCCTCTCTCCGGAAAGGGGTCTGCGCTCGGGATAATACAGAGCATATAAAATAGGCAGTCTCATATCGGGAGTCCCCATCTGCCCGATGATGGCGCCATCCTCATATTCCACCGCACTGTGGAGTACGCTCTGGGGATGGACGGTGACCTGTATCCGTGAAGGGGATACTCCAAAGAGCCATCTGGCCTCCATCACCTCCAGTCCCTTGTTTACCATGGTAGCAGAATCGATGGTGATTTTTTTGCCCATTGCCCAGTTGGGATGCCTGAGGGCATCGGCTATGGTAACATGCTCCAATTCCTCATAGCTTTTCCCTCTGAAGGGTCCGCCGCTGCAGGTGAGGATGATCCTGGCGATCTTGTTACCATCATTTCCCTGAAGTGACTGGAAAATGGCGGAATGCTCGCTGTCTACAGGCA
>JAILEN010000012.1 GCA_024687655.1 Lachnospiraceae bacterium
TGATTCACACATGGCAGGATCTTCTGGGGTCCTGCCATATGTCTGAATTAGAGAAAAAAGAGGGCTGGCCGGATGCAGGAAAAGCCAATATGGTATTACGCTCGGATGCGGCTTATGAGCTGGGAGGTGCCAATGCCGGCACTTTTGCCATAGGCTCATCTGTCATGACTGAGGATGAGTCACTGGTACCGGAGGACGGGATCTTTTTAGTGGGGCCCGACCTGAATGAGATATCTGGTGACTGCTCCTATGCCAGACTGGCGGTGGTGCTGGTGGACGGCAATGAGATGGGAGAGGGCGATAAGCTCTACACTTCCATCCGGGACATCAGCTATGCCAGATATCATGTGGAGCCGGAGGGGTTTATGATGCGGGTGTCATCCTCTGACAGACGCGAGAGCGTCAGGGTGAGCCGTGATGCTGTGAGCCGGGGCATATCTTTTTCACATGTGGGAGATATGATGATACGCGCCTTTCATGAGAGAAAGCATGTCCGCAGGGTGAGGCTTTATTTTATCACCGATCCGGCATTTGATTTTAAGGGATTGTCGGAGTCGGTGAAAAAGGCGGGAGACATCACCGCAGCCATCGACCACATATTCAAGGACATCCAGATGGACTGCAACGCCTGCAACCTTAAGCAGGTTTGTGATGAGGTAGAGGGACTGAAGGAACTGCACTTCGGACAGAGCGCACTGTCATCGAAAGCGTAGCGCTTTCCCCACTGTCATCGAAAGCGTAGCGCTCTCCCTACTGTCATCGAAAGCGTAGCGCTCTCCCTACTGTCATCATGAGCGTAGCGAAGGATCTTATATAAAAGGAGGTCATTTTGAAATTAATATCATGGAACGTTAACGGCATACGTGCCTGCGTGCAGAAGGGCTTTTACGATTTTTTCAAGGAGGCGGATGCCGACATCTTTTGCCTGCAGGAGACCAAAATGCAGGAGGGCCAGCTTGATATGGACACTCCGGGCTACCACCAGTATTTCTGCTATGCGGATAAAAAGGGATATTCCGGCACCGCCATTTTTGCTAAGCAGGAACCCCTGTCCGTAAGCTACGGCCTGGGCATAGACGAGCACGACCATGAGGGCAGGGTCATCACCCTGGAGTACCCGGACTTTTTCATGGTGACCTGCTATACTCCCAATTCCAAGCAGGAGCTTTTGAGGCTGGATTACCGCATGGTGTGGGAGGATGCCATGAGGGAGTATCTGCTTTCCCTGGACGCCAAAAAGCCGGTGATCCTCTGTGGTGACCTGAATGTGGCTCATGAGGAGATCGATCTTAAAAATCCCAAGACAAATCATCACAATGCAGGCTTTACCGATGAGGAGAGACAGAAGATGACGGCTCTTTTGGATGCGGGGTTCACCGATACCTACAGGTATTTTTATCCTGATGTGACGGATGTGTATTCCTGGTGGTCATATCGTTTCAAGGCCAGGGAGAAAAATGCGGGATGGAGGATCGACTACTTCATCTGCTCAAAGAGCCTGAATGACAGGCTTAGGGATGCAAAGATCCATACGGATATACTGGGCTCGGACCACTGCCCGGTGGAGCTGGATATAGAATTATAAGGTGGTTGTCATCGGAAGTGCAACGAAGGATCTTTTTAAGGAGGAATATAAAAATGACAGAAGAAGAAAAGCAGGCAAAGATAGACGGGGCTGTGGAGAGACTCAGATCCTCACAGGATCCCGAGAAGGCTGCTGAGGCCGAGAGACTGAACGCCGAAAGAGCAGAGCATGAGCAGATCATGGCCGGCAACACTTCGGGTACGGATGCAGCCCGCAGCCGCATCAATCCCGATTTTGTAATAGAGGACAACCCCCATTCACATATAAAGCATGTGATCGGAGTGGTCAGCGGAAAGGGCGGCGTAGGTAAGTCCTTTGTTACCGCATCCATTGCCAACATGATGCGTGCCAAGGGACATCCTACGGGCATCATGGATGCGGACATCACCGGTCCCTCTATTCCCAAGATGTACGGACTTCACGGTGAGGTCATCGGTAACGAGTTCGGATCCTTCCCCATGTCCACGGACAATGACGTCGAGGTCATGTCCATGAACGTGCTTTTGGATACCGAGGAAACTCCGGTCATATGGCGTGGCCCTGTTATCGCAGGAGTGGTAAAGCAGTTCTGGACCGATGTCCAGTGGGGTGATCTGGATTATCTTTTTGTGGACATGCCTCCCGGAACCGGTGATGTGCCCCTGACCGCATTCCAGTCTCTGCCTCTGGATGGTATCGTGATCGTTACATCTCCCCAGGAGCTGGTTAGCCTTATTGTGAAAAAGGCATATAATATGGCGCAGATGATGGGCATACCCGTGCTGGGCGTTGTGGAAAACTACAGCTATATGAGCTGCCCTCACTGCGGTGAAAAGATAAACGTATTTGGTGAGAGCAGTATTGATGCCGTGGCAGCAGAGCTTGACATCCCAGTTTTAGGCAAGCTCCCCATGGATCCGACCTACGCACAGAATGCAGACAACGGAGTGTGCTACCTCTCCGAAATCCCCGCACTGTCCCCCGCCGAAGCAGTTTTGGAAGCACTGTAGGAAATTACTATGGAAGATATTAAAAACATCGATACAGTCGACATCGACATTGAGGAGCCGGCGCTGCTGGCCATAGATCAGCGGCTTTTGCCAAACGAGGTTAAGATCCTCAGGTTAAAAACAAAAGAAGAGATATACGACGCCATCAAGACGCTTGCAGTCAGAGGAGCTCCTGCCATTGGAGTGGGAGCTGCCATTGGTATGTATGTGGTGGCAGAGCAGCTGGCAAAAGACTGCAAGAGTGAAGACGAATTTTTCGCAGCATATAAAGAGGCGTCGGACTACATCAACTCATCCCGTCCCACGGCAGTGAACCTGTCCTGGGCATTAAAGAGAATGGAAGAGTGCCTCGATTCCCGCAGAGGCGAGAGCCGGGATACACAGCTTTTGGCACTTCGGGACGAAGCCATTACCATTAAAAATGAAGACATAGAGATGTGCAGAAAGATCGGCGAGTATGGAGTGGAGCTCATCCATCCAGGCGATGGGATACTGACCCACTGTAACGCCGGCAGACTTGCTACCGTACGCTACGGTACAGCCACATCTCCCATATATCAGGCTCACGAGCGTGGCATGGATATCCATGTATACTGTGATGAGACCAGACCCCTTTTGCAGGGGGCGAGGCTGACATCCTATGAGCTGTTTTCCGCAGGGATCGACACCACCCTTATCTGCGATGGCATGAGCGCATCCCTTATGAGAGACGGCAGGATCCAAATGGTCATCGTGGGCTGCGACAGAGTGGCGGCCAACGGCGACGTGGCCAATAAGATAGGTACATCCATGGTGGCTGCCGTTGCAAAGTATTACGGAGTTCCCTTTTATGTGGCGGGACCCGGCTCCACTATTGATATGAGCACGCCTACGGGCAGAGATATAGTCATAGAGCAAAGAGACGGATCCGAGGTTACGGATAAGTGGTATGAACGCCCTATGGCGCCTGCCGGAGTGGGAGTATATAATCCTGCTTTTGATGTGACGGATCATGAGCTAATTGCGGGAATAATCACAGAAAAGGGGATCCTGAGGCCCCCGTACACGGAAGCTTTAAAGAAGATTTTCGGGTGAAATTTTTATACTAAGGAGTATTTTTTCGGATGGAAAACAACAGAGAACGGCTGGGGAGCCGACTTGGATTTATCATGCTTAGCGCCGGCTGTGCCATCGGTTGCGGAAATGTATGGAAGTTTCCCTGGATGACGGGACAAAACGGAGGTGGCAGTTTTGTACTAATATATATTTTATGCCTGCTTTTACTGGGTTTTCCGGCTATGACCATGGAATTCGCCATCGGTCGTGCCGCACAGGCCAGTCCGGTAAGGATGTATCATAAGCTGGAAAGGCCCGGCAAAAAATGGCATATCCATGGGATCATGGCTCTGATCGGCAACATCGCTCTGATGTCATTTTACACTGTAGTCACCGGCTGGATGATCTATTACTGTATCAGTTTTATGGCAGGACATTCCTCGGAGCTTGGCTTTGATTCCATGATCTCCGATACTCTTGTCAATGTTATATTCATGCTCATTGCTGTTGCCATCGGCTTTGGGGTGCTTAGCTTTAATCTCCAGGGCGGCCTGGAGCGTGTTACAAAACACATGATGCTGGTGCTTTTGACCCTGATGGTCATCCTGGCCATACACAGCGCCATTCTTCCCGGAGCAAAAGAGGGCATAATGTTTTATCTTGTGCCTGATTTTTCCAAGATCAACGGGGATGTCATCGTCAGCGCCATGAACCAGGCATTTTTTACCTTAAGCGTAGGAATAGGCTCCATGGCCATATTCGGAAGCTACATCGGAAAGGATCGTTCACTGCTGGGAGAATCCATGAATGTTATATTTTTGGATACCATGGTGGCCATAATATCCGGACTCATCATCTTTCCGGCATGCTTCACCTATAATATAGAAGTAAATGCCGGCCCATCACTTTTATTTGATACCATGGCGACGGTCTTTAACAATATGAACGGCGGCAGATTATGGGGCAGCCTGTTCTTTTTGTTCATGACATTCGCTGCGTTTTCTACTGAGCTTGCGGTATTTGAGAATATCCTTGCCTGTGTACGAGAACTCACCGGCTGGAAAAGGCCCAAAGGGTGTTTGTTCTGCGGCATTGGGATAGCTTTGCTTTCCATGACCACGGCGCTTG
>JAILEN010000022.1 GCA_024687655.1 Lachnospiraceae bacterium
TCGTATGCGATAACGGGGATGTTAGCTTCCTTAGCCATGTCAAGAGCCTCACCAAGTGAAGATCCCTCGATAGCTGCGATAACGAGTACGTTGCATCCGCCTGAGATCATGTTCTCAACCTGAGAAAGCTGCTGCTGTACATCGTTAGCTGCGTACTGAAGATCAACCTCATAGCCTGCTGCCTTGAGCTGCTCTTCCATGTTAGCACCGTCCTGGTTCCATCTCTGGAGATCCTTTGTAGGCATGGAAACACCAACCTTGCCGCCTGCTGCGGGTGCCTCTGCTGCGGGCTCTGCTGCAGGCTCTTCAGCTGCAGGTGCCTCTGCTGCGGGCTCCTCTGCTGCGGGTGCTGCTGTGTCACCACCACCGCCACAGCCTACTAATAAAGTAGCTGCCATAGCAACACTTAAAAGTACGCTAAGAATCTTTTTCTTCATAGTTTTCTCCCTCCTTGTAAGGTGTGTAAAATTTTCCGGCGGTGTATTTCCGTTCCTCACCGCCCTCATGGACATACATTATCACAATGATAATATGAATTGTTTGCAATCGTCTTTAATTTTTTTAGAGACTTTGAATGGCAAAGAAAAAAGAGGTGGACATTTTTGCTCCGCCTCTTTTTTGATACATCAATATTTTGCTATAAAGACCCTTCGCTGCGATCAGGATAACAACCCGAAAGCCTTGAAAACAGGCTATTCCTCCCGTTTGAACAGATACACCTCATCCCTGGAATGGAAGCCGCTGTCTATGATGACATTGTCAATATTGTCCTTATCCACTGCTATGGGATCCAGGATAATACTGTCCACATCATACTTGCCGTTGCTCATGGTGGTGTTTATCCCAGCCGGGGTTCTCTGGTCCAAAAGGCTCATCACTGCCTCCGCAGCCATGCGGGCCTCCTTTTCCACGGGCTTGTACACCGTCATCAGCTGAGTGCCCTGGACTATCCGCTGGCATGCCTCCAGCTCCGCATCCTGTCCCGTCACAAGAATGGTCCCCGCCTTTCGCCTCTCAGCCAGGATACGTACGGTCCTGGTGGCAAGTCCGTCATTTCCGCACATTATCGCATCTATGGAATCCAGTACACCTATATTGGCGCTGAGGAAGTCCTCCGCATTTTCCGCACGCCACTCGGGGGTGTTAAAAATGTCCACAACGTTGATGCCCTTTGCCCGGCAGACTTCTTCAAAGCCCTCATTTACCAGCAGAACATTATTGTCCTCCAGCGGCCCCGTAAGCATCAGCACATTTTTTACCTTCCGGTTTGAAAGCGCTTCACCCATAAGCTCACCAACCCGCTTATTGTCAAAGGACACATAGAGATCAAGGGGTGCATTTAAGACCATCCTGTCATAGGCCACCACCACTATCCCCTGGGACTTGGCCCGGGATATGACATCGGAGAGAGCCTCGGCATCAATGGGTACCACCACTATGGCGTCCACCTTTTTTTCTATAAAATACTCTATCTGGCCTATCTGTTTTTCCACGTCTCCGCCGGCATCCTGGACATTCACCTCGGCTCCCAGGTCCTTGGCAGCTGAGACAAAAATGTCCCGGTCCTTCTCCCATCTCTCTATAAGAAAGGAGTCAAAGGAAAAACCTATGACCGGCAGCCCGCTGCTTTTTGTGTCCTCCTCCACGCTGGGCACATCCTCCGGGCCGCAGCCGCATAACATGATGATACTGCACAAAAGACAGATGCAGATGTTTACCAAAGATTTTTTCAATTTTTCCCTCCCTTAAACTCGGTTGGCGTAACCCCCACATTTTTCTTGAAGATACGTGAAAAATAGTTGGGATCCGAATATCCCACCATAACGCTTATCTCCTTCATGGAAAGACGATCGTCCGAAAGCAAAAGCTCCTTGGCGTGATCCAGACGACGCTCCGTCAGATAGTCGATAAAGTTCTGCCCCGTCTCATCCTTGAATACCCTGGAAAAATAATAGGGGCTGATATCCACCACCCTGGATACATCATCCAGGGAAATATCCTTCGCATAGTTTTCATCTATGTAGATCCTGGCCCGCTCGATGGTATTGCTCTCCCGGTTGTTCCGACTCTCGGAAACCCGGTGCACTGCCTCGGACAGCTTTGTCAGAAACCAGCCCTTGAGGCTCTCCATATCCTGTCCCATCTCAATGACCCTGGGCAGATAGTCATCCCTGGACATGAAATGATAGGTATCGTTACTCTCAATATAACCAATGGTCTCGGCCCTCATTACAATCTCTAAGACCTTGAGCTGTATATTGGAGATGGCATTGGCGTAGTTTTTCACCATCCAGTCAAAATAGATCATGGCCGCACTCTGCTGGGCCGCCTCGTCTCCCTTTTCGGTGGCGTCCGCTATCTCCTTTTCAGTCTGCGCGGGATAGTCCTCATCATAGAGAGCTCCGGTGAAAACATCGTCCACATGAGCCACACGACCGGAGGTCTGGATCAGTGCCCAAAGAGCCTCACGGTATGAGTTCATGGCCTCCATGGGCTCCACCACGTGACCGAAGCCTATGCGGGCGTCAATATCCGTCCTCTCCTTGATCCGTCTTGTCAGATCCCTGGCTCCCTCTATGAGCCTGACTCTGGAATTATAGGTATGGGCCTCTTCATCCGTGGGGAAAAGCATGGCGATCTTATTACCCGATACTCCTCCCACGAAGCAGTTAAAGGTGGTACGTATGAGTTCCCTCACCTCCGTATAGCACCGGTGCAGCCTGATGGAACTGCCCACCGCATTGGTCATGTGATTGCCGTCCCTCTCCTCACCGAATACTATGACGCCTATGAAGCATCTCTTTTCCGCAATGCCCAAAAGACTCTTGTAGTTTTCAATGTCTTCCTCGAAATACTCCTGGAACAGCAGATTGTATATGAGGCCGTTTTCGATCATGGGCACCACAGTCTCCAGCTTCTCCTTGACCTGAAGCTCCCTGGCACGCTTGCTGCGGTTGTCGTCGATCTCCTTCATGGCGGATGTCAGCACCTCGATGATCTTGTTCCGGTCCACCGGCTTGTTGAGGTACTCCCGGACTCCCACATTGATGGCAGCCTTTGCGTAATCAAATTTGTCATAGGCCGTCAGCACCACAAAGATCACCGACTCATTGGACTTCCTGATCTCCCTCATGGCCTCTATGCCGTTGATCCCCGGCATCTGAATGTCCATAAAGGCGATATCCGGACGGAAGCTCTCCGCCAGTTCAATAACGGCGCGGCCTGTTTTTGCCGAGGCTATGTCACACTCTCCCGGAAATTCCTTTTCTATAATGAATTTAATGGCGTCGATAACGATACCCTCGTCATCACATATCATTATCCGATACAATCCTATCCTTACCTCCCTGGTCCAGATCTTCCAAAGCCCGGCGTGAGCCGTCCTTCGGCAGTCTGAGAATTATGGTGGTGCCCATATCGGGACCATCGCTTTTTACGTCAAAGACCTCATAACTTCCGTACATGAGATATAGCCTCTCCATCACGTTTCTAAGGCCAATGCCGCCATGCTCATCCTTCATCTTGGTACGTCTGCTCAAAATGTCATCTACCTGCTCAGGAGTTAGCCCCTTGCCGTTATCCGATATTTTGATCACACAGTCATCACCGTCACTTTTTGCACTGATGACTATCCTGCCCTCGCCCATGATCTCACGGATACCATGGTTCACTGCATTTTCCACTATGGGTTGCAAGGTCATGGTGGGCATCATCACATCCGAAAGCTCCTCTTCGATATCCTTTTCATATCCCACATCTCCGGAGAAGCGGATGTTCAAAATGTAGATATAGGTGTCCACCATCTGCATCTCATCGGAAAGAGTGACCGGAGCGTCCGTCTTTTTTACGTTATAACGATAAAAGTCTGCCACGGCCTGGACGTAGGTATAGGTACGGTCCGCCCCCTCCATCATGGCCAGCTGGGCCCCGGCATTAAGGGTGTTAAACAGAAAGTGTGGGTTGATCTGAGCCTGCAGGGTCTTGAGCTCTGCCTCACGAAGCCGCATCTCCATTAGTATCCCCTGCTTGATACCCGTAAGCATCCTGTCAAAGGCGGCATTTAACACACCGATCTCATCCATGGTGGCCACAGGCTGTACCCTGACGTTGTAGTCTCCCTCAGCCACCTTTTCAGCCACCTCCGCAAGGGAGATAAGAGGCCTGGTCACCCTGTTGGCAAGGATGATAACCAAAATGATGCTGACAGCCGAAACCGTGACGAACACAAACATGTTGATGAATTCCACGTAATTCAGGGAGTTGGAAAGCACCAGATAGTCCGCGGAGTTATTTTTAAAGTACTCGTTGTTCAGGCTGTTGATATAGGTCTTCAGATACCCGTAAAGCTCATCCGCCTCTTCAAAATAATTACGGTACTTTTCTATGTTCCTGCCTCGCTTGGCATCGATGGCATTTTCCGTAAGCTCCAGATAGTTTTCGCTCATCCTGCGGATATTCCGCTCCATCCTCTTGATGGGCTGGGAGGATATCTCATCTGACAGGAGGGATATCTGGGACTCATACTCCTGACAGGCCTCGTAATATCCATAGATATCGTCCGTGGACTTGGTGTTTAAGTATCCCAGCATCTGGGTATGGACCTTGTCCAGGGATGAGGAGAATTCTCCGATGTTGATATTGCTGAGGAATACGGAATCCAGTTCCTTTACCAGTCTGTTGATATTGACGAAAACAAAGACGTTTAAGGTCAGCACCACAACAGAGGTAATGGCATATATCAATAGCAGTTTTTTTCTGATTGAACTGTTGGCCAGGCGCTCGATCATCTCTCTACCTCCGTGGTGAGGGCCGAACGGTCCAGCACTATATTGTCCACCGCAAAATATTCACTGACATTTCCGGACTTGTCGTATTCCTCCATGGCATAGATGGCATACTCTCCATACTGGGTGGTATCTGTGGCCACCGTGGAATAAATAACCTCATTTTTAATAGCGTTTCTGATAGTATCCGAATCGTGGCTGCCTATGATATTGCAGACCCCGGCCAGGTTTAAATCCACCACTGCCTGATACGCACTGACCGTATGCTCCTCGGACAGGGCAATGATAACATCCGGCACGTCCTTTTCCATGAGGAAATCATATACCGTCTCCTGGGAAGAAAAGAGTCCGTCATCGCCTATTGGATAGGAATCCACTGTGACTCTGCCATAAAGATCCTCGTCACTGGACACCACTTTTCTTATAGCACTGATGATGAGCTTTTCCCCTTCCGTCAGCTTGCTGGATGAGGACAGTACCGTGATCTTCACATTGTCCTTGTTATTGAGGATCTTTTTGGAGAGCGCCGTAGCCTGCACTCCGTACATCTCACCCATATCATACTGGCCCACTCCCACGAAGCTGATCCTGGGTATGGCTCTCATGTCTTCACCTACCAGAACCACGGGTATCCCTGCCTCGTCAGCCTTTTTCAATGCTTTTTTCAGTGAGGACTTGGGACCTCCCTCTGCAATGATGCCGTCCACTCCCGCGGCCACCGCTATCTCGATCCGCTGCGCCTCAGAGTATCCGGTAGCCAGATCGGATCCGAATTTTTCCACATACACATTATCCTTTTCGCCATAATCCCGGGCACCTTCATAGACCTCATTCCAGAAGTCCGAATCATCTCCTGCGATAAAGGCGTAATAGCTGTCGTAGGTATACTCCTCGGAATCGATCTGATTTTTGGAGAGCATGCCATACTGCACCCTGAAAATGATGATCCCCAGACTTATCACCAATATGATCAGCGCTATGATGAATAAAATGCTTATTTTTTCCCTGCCGGCTTTTTTCAATCCATCCTCCTATGCGTTGGTCTTCGGTATCAGTATCTCAACCGTAGTACCCTTGCCGTATTCACTTTCAATAAACAGTCCGTAGGTCTCACCGTAGTTCATGCGAAGCCTCTCGGACACATTGGCCATGCCAAAGCCGGAATCGTCCGGATTGGGGTGTCCCTCAGACACGGCTATGCGAAGCTTGGAAAGCTCATCCCCCTCCATACCGATACCATCGTCAGTCACCACAATGGAAATGTTTTCCCCGGCATCTGAGGCCCTGACGGTGATCTTTCCCATGGATCTTTTGTATTTTATTCCGTGGTAAAGGGCATTTTCAACTATGGGCTGCAGAGCCATCTTTATAATAAGGTATTCGGACAGTTCCTCCGGCAGTTCCATCTCAAAGGATAAAATGTCCCGGTAACGAAAGGCCTGGATCTTGAGGTAGGCCTTGATGTGAGCAAACTCCTCCTTTAGGGTGATGAAATCCCGCCCTCCCGAAAGAGTGGTCCTGAAAAACTGTGACAGATAGGTGACGATGTTTTCAGCATCCTCTTTTCTGTCGTCCTCCACCAGCCAGATGATGTTGTCCAGAGTGTTGTATAAAAAATGGGGGTTGATCTGGGCCTGCAAAAGCTTCAACTCCAGATCACGGGAGCTGACCTCCGCCTGTCTGACATTTTCGATCAGATCACCTATCCGATCCGCCATGCCGTTGAAGGTCTGATTCAGCACGTTAAACTCCACGTCTCCAAGGTCGTAGGCCCGGGCATCCAGATTCCCTCGGCCGTACTCCTCAGCCAGCCGCCTCAGCTCCTCCACCGATGAGGATATGCTTCGTGACACCGAATAAACCAGGGTGAGGGAAAATGCCGTCACCACCAAAAACAGGATGATGGTAAGTCTGATGATAAAATCCACCCGGCTCTGCAGAGCCGCCCTGACATGCTCCAGGCTCTCCGCCTCATAGTAGTTGTACTCGGAGATCCTCTCCTGGATGAGCTGGGTGATGATACGGATGTTGGTATCCAGGGAAAGCATGTTTTCGTCATAATATCCGGACTGTTTTACCGTCAGATTTATGTCGTTCACCCGGTCCTGCAAGGTGTTCAAAAGATTGTTTATGCTGCCTGCCGTGTCCGATGCCCGTCTGGAGTGGGATGTCTGTCTGAGGGCCGTAAAATCCTTTGCGGCTTCTTCTATCAGAGTGTCGGGACTTTTTGTGCCCAGTTTTTCCTCCACCGCATCCTTGCTGATGGCACGGATCACCATCTGGTACATTACGGCGTCCATATCCTCCTTGAACTCCACGTTGTACTTGTTGGCGATAACAATGTTGTCTCCTATCATGTTGTACTCCGAGTAAAAGGTCAGAAGTGAATACAAAAGGATGGCGACAATGATAACGTAAGGCACAAAAAGAGAAGCTATGATAAGCCCTATGCGCTCTCTTAGCCTCAGCTTTTTTAACAGATTATCAAGTGTGAGAATAAGCTTTTTCATGCTACCACTTTTTCTTTATCTTTACGGCTTCCTCCTTCAGCCCCTCAACAGAGAGCTTCGAAAGCTTTTTGTAGCCCTTCTCGGAATAGGGACTTTTTCTGTAAAAACCCTCATCAAACTCCACGTAGTCCTGAGGTGAAATGGCATACAGATAAGGAAAAACGACCTCATTATAAGTCCCGGAAAGATCGGTGTAGGAGTCGGTTCCCAAAATGGCATTGTACACCATCATAAACGCCATCAGGCAGTCACAGTGATTGCCGCCGGATGCACCCACCATGGTTCCTTTTTTCATCCGCTCATTCAGATCGTCAATAAAACCCGTGGCAACCACATCCACAATTCCTGACCTGCCCTTGTCGGAAAGGGCAGCAAGGGCGCCCACCAGCGGCTCACCTCCACCACCTGCCACGATGAGGGCATCCATGGAAGGCTCGATATCCAAAAGTTTTTCAACGGCAGAATATCCTCCCTCATAGGTGATCCCGGCATAAACAGGTTCCAGCAGGTTGACTTTGTTTTCGCGGTTTATGGAATTGGCACCGTCCACTGCGATGCTGTACCCTTCATACCGCAGCTTCCATGCGACATCATCTGGCACCCATCCGATCACACCTATCCTTTTATTTCCCAGATTGAGGATCATCTGCGCCGTGTTCCTGCCGTTTTCTATCTCGTTTTCATGAACGCATCCCACGTAATATGATGACTCCTCGGCCTTGGCGTAAACGCCGGGAGAATCCGTCCTGTCAATGGTGCGAAAACACTGGGCCAGATATGTACCGGAACCATCGCACAGATCTATGACACTGTCCATCACCTCATCGGAAGAATTGCATATGACAATCCCCTGGCATCCGTCTGCAATGAGTCGCTCCACAGCTGCCACCTCATCCGTCTGTGAAAAACCATGGTCCTCAAACTCCAGCTCCACATCCAGCGCATCCGCCGCATAGTAAAGCAGCTCCCTGCATCTGGACCCCAGCACATCCGTGGAGCTCCACAGGGCCACGCCTATTTTGGCAACAGGCTCATGGTCCTCGACTGCAGCCTCCGGCTCATCGGAGACGGCAGTATTACCGGCACACCCGAAAAGGCTCGCCGCCATCACCGCCGATGAAATAATGCCACAAAGGATCCTCTTTTTCATCCCTCATCCTCAATGACAAATACGTTAAACATCCTGACCAGGGCAATGCTGATGAGCACGCCTCCCACAATATCCGTAAACCAGTGTACTCCGCAGATCAGTCTGCCGAATACCGTAAGAAAGATCAGCACATCCAAAACGATCTGCAGGATGAGCCTCTTTGTGCTCTTTTCCATATAGATCTTTAACATAGTATATGCGCTGCCGAAAACCACACAGGCCAGCATGGTATGTGAGGACGGGAATGAGGCCTCCACACCTGTCTCTCCGGGAAGTATCTCCGGACGATAGTTTATGATGACCTTTTCAAACAAAACATAAAGTATTCCCATGGCCACATACAGTCCCGCCAGGATATAGAACTCATGATCCGCACCTCCTGCCTGCTTTGAGCGCAGACGCTGGGACAGTCCCATCATGGCAAAGGCCGCCGCCACCAGAAGAGCCAGATAGCCCAGCATCTCCGTAAGTTTATAGAAGGTCATATTCAAAGGGAACATCTCGTGAAACGAAACATTCAGATGCGAAAGCCCCACCGATGTACCCTCGGGGCCCACCGCCGCCACATCAACTGTTTTTAAAAGGATGATGAGCAGGATGAAAAGTACGAATGCTATGCCGCCCACCATTGCGTTGGTTTTTTTCTTCATTATGATACTCTCCTCTAAAATCTGAAATATAAAAACGGATTATATGTATCCGAAACCAGGTATGCTGCCGAAAGCACGCAGACTGCTGCCTCAAATACCACTGTGGGCAGAGCCGCGTTTTGGGTGATGCGCTCCCATATCCTCCTGGGGACAGTGGTGGCTCCCACCGCCGCCGTCACCAAGAGTATAACATAGGAGCGGATGAAATAAAAGGCAGAGCTGTCCACCACGCCCCTGCCGCCGAAGCCTGCCATGGATGCAAAAAATCCGGATACGTCCCTTATGTCCTGCCAGGAAAATATTGCCCATCCCAGAGCCACAAAGAACAGCGTGTAAAGGGCCGAAACAGGCTTGGGCGCTTTTTTAAGCTTGTCCAAAAGCCACAGTTTCTCCAGGAATAAAAGTACCGCATAGTATATGCCCCACAGCAGGAAATTCCAGGAAGCCCCGTGCCAGAAGCCCGTCAGCATCCACACGATGAAGATATTGAAAAGCTGCCTGCCCCGGCCCCTTTTGGATCCTCCCAGGGGATAATACACGTACTCCCGAAACCAGGTCCCCAGGGACATGTGCCATCTGCGCCAGAACTCGGTGATACTTTTTGACTCATAGGGATGGTCGAAGTTTTCCAAAAACGAAAACCCCAGCATACGCCCCATACCTATAGCCATATCCGAGTATCCCGAGAAGTCAAAATAGATCTGCAGTGTAAAGGCCGCTATGCCAATCCAGGCCGTGGCCATGGAAAGATCATCCCGTCCCACCTGGCTTATCTGTGTCCATACCCTGCCGATGGAATTGGCGATGAGCACCTTTTTGCCCAGACCCACCACGAAACGGCTGATACCCGTGGAGAAGTTTTCAAATGATATGGCAGGATTTTTCAGTTCCTCTTCAATGGTTTTGTATCTGACTATGGGTCCTGCGATAAGCTGTGGAAACATGGCCAGATATGCACCGAAATCAATGGGGTTTTTAGCAGCCTTCACATCGCCCCTGTACACGTCGATCACATAGGACATGGCCTGAAAGGTATAAAAACTGATGCCTATGGGAAGCGACAACTGCAGTTCCGGAATGTACATCCCGGTGAGACCGCTTATGGTGGAGATAAAAAGACCTGCGTACTTGAACACAACGAGCATGGCCAGATCATAGACTATGGCTATGACCAGGGGCAGTTTTTTCTGATATGCGAAAAGCGCCATGCCAAAATTCACCGCTATGGACAACAGCATCAGAAGCACATACACGGGCTCGCCCCAGGCGTAAAATATAATGCTGGCTATGATAAGCACCACCTTTTTAAACTTTAGCGGTACTAAAAAATATGCCGCCAATGTAAGCGGCAAAAAGATAAATAAAAATGGCAGTCCCGAAAAAACCATGGTCTATGACTCCTTTGGCATCTGCCACTCCGATGCAGCCTTGAGGTACTTCGCCGACAGGTCGCCGTCTCCCAGCTTCTCGTAGCAGTCGGAAAGCCTGAGCATGATCTCCGATCCGGAGGATCTGATATCCAGCACGCTCTCCGTCTCGTAGCAGGCGTTGTAATACCATACCGCCGCCTCGGAATAATCTCCCTTGTCGCGGTAGTAGTCTCCCAGCTCCACGCATACCTCCGAGCAGCCTCCCAGAGAAATGACCTTCATGGCATATTTCATAAACTCACTGTTGTTGGACATCAGCCTCTCGGCACGGACGATAACGGCGGACAGCATCATAAAAAGATCGTTCCCCACCTGCTCATCTGCCATCACCTGTCTGAAAACCCTGGCTCCATAGGCAAGCCTCTCGGCGTCGCCCCATTTGTACAGTTCCCGGGCATACATTTTGTAGAGCTTTTTGGAAAGCCTGCCCTGGGTGGCGTAGGCGGTCTCAAAAATAGAGAAGTCCCTGGCGCTGTGATTGCCCACAGGCTTGTGGAATATCTCTATATCACTGTCATATACCACCGGATCCAGGCGCACAGTCTCATGCACCGGATCTATCCAGACGAATTTACGAAGTCTCTTATAGAGTTTGGGACGGCGCTCTCTTTTTGCATTGAGAACAGTCTGCACCCCAGACTCCACATACCACATGGTGACTATCTCCACCTCGTGCATCATGACGGTCTTCAGATCCTTAAGGGCATCATGGTTTTTCGCATCCAGCACCTCATCGGCATCTGCGCTGTAGATATAGTCACAGGTGGCCTTTTCGAAGGCGAAGTTTCTGGCCAGGGAAAAGTCGTCCACCCAGGGGAAATCGAAAACCTTGTTGGTGTACTTTTGGGCGATCTCCCTGGTGGCATCCGTAGAGCCGGTGTCCACGATGATGATCTCGTCCATGATGTCCGCCACGGAGTCAAGGCAACGCTCAAGGATGGCTGCTTCATTTTTTACTATCATACACAGTGAAAATGTTGTCATAGATCCTCCACTGTCATTCTGATGGCTTAGCCCGAAGAATCCTTAAGATCCTTCGCTAGGTTGAAGTCATCTCCGATGACTTCTTAAGGCTTCTGGTTCCGACAGAAGCTTCAACACGCTCAGGATGACATGGGAGCGCAGCCTATCTGTCATTCTGAGGGCGTAGCCCGAAGAATCTTACTCCTTGTTATCTGAGAGTACTTCCTTGATGGATGTGGCCAGGCCTGCTACGCCTGCGATGTCCGAAGGAATGATGACCTTGGTGGACTTGCCGTCTGCTGCCCTGCCAAAGGCCTCGAGAGACTTAAGCGTCAGCACGCTCTCATCTGCCTGTGCCTCCTTCAGCATCTTCAGACCGTCGGCATTAGCCTGCTGAACCTTTAAGATGGCCTCAGCCTGACCCTCTGCCTCACGGATCGTAGCCTCCTTTTTGGCCTCGGCGCGAAGGATGGCTGCCTGCTTTTCAGCCTCCGCATCCAGTATCGCAGATTCCTTTTTACCCTCTGCAATAAGGATGGTGGACTTCTTTTCACCCTCTGCCTTAAGTATTGCCTCACGTCTCTCACGCTCAGCCTTCATCTGCTTCTCCATGGCTTCCTTGATAGCAGCGGGAGGAATGATGTTCTTAAGTTCCACACGGTTTATCTTGATACCCCAGGGATCCGTAGCCACATCAAGGGCTGCGCGCATCTGGGTATTGATGGTCTCACGGGATGTGAGGGTCTGGTCCAGCTCCAGCTCACCTATGACATTACGAAGGGTGGTAGCCGTCAGGTTCTCGATAGCCATCAGGGGATTCTCCACGCCGTAGCAGTACAGTCTGGGATCTGTGATCTGATAGTAGACCACGGTATCGATCTGCATGGTAACGTTATCCTTGGTGATAACGGGCTGTGGCGGGAAGTCCAAAACCATCTCCTTGAGATTAACATTTTTGGCAACGCGGTCGATGATGGGCACCTTGAAGTGCAGTCCCACCGGCCAGGTGGCCATATATGCGCCAAGTCGCTCCACCACATAGGCGTGGGCCTGGGGTACGATCCTGATACAGGATATCAAAAGAGCAAGAACTATAACAACAATGATTATAAATGCGGGCATGTCAGCCACCTCCTTTTTTTATGGCAACGTTCAATAAAAACGATTATAATAAAAACCACTTCAAGATACAAGGAAAATGGAGACAATCTTATGAATATAATCCTGCACGAACCCGAAAACCCTCTCAACACCGGAAACATAGGCCGCACCTGCGTGGCTACGAATACCAGACTGCATCTCATCGAGCCTTTGGGTTTTCATCTTACCAGCAAGTATGTTAAAAGAGCAGGGATGGACTATTGGGACAGACTGGATGTGACCCGCTATGATGACTGGGAGGATTTCCTGGCAAAAACCCCTGATGCCCATATCTATTACGCCACCACAAAGGCCCGCCATACCTACACCGAGGTGGAATACTCTCCTGATGACTATATCATGTTCGGCAAGGAATCCGCCGGCATCCCCGAGGAGATTTTGGTAGCCCATCCTGATGAGTGCATCCGCATTCCCATGGCCGGGGATGAGCGGTCCCTTAACCTGGCCAATTCCGTGGCCATCATCCTCTATGAGGCCATGCGGCAAAACGATTTCGCCGGACTCAACCCCACCGGAGAGCTTCACAGGCTAAGCTGGTAATTTCGTCCGTTTTTCACGAAGTAATATACTTATGATCCAGGCGATCACGCTGTAGACTGCGATCTTTGTCAATAGCTGCACTGCGTTAAGCCTCATTCCTTCAAGGGGCAGCTCGCCTACATACCTGTTCACCACGTTGAGGAAAATGTCAAATTCGTGGATATAC
>JAILEN010000077.1 GCA_024687655.1 Lachnospiraceae bacterium
TACTGAGATGCGCGACATGTCCAGCCGAGGATCAGCGAGGCGAACACTAAGCTTAGACGCGGAGCTCATGAGTGGCAACACATACTGTCAGTTACTCGAAGCCGCCCGGAGTAAATTGCGGAACTAAATAGTAATTAAAAAAACGGTACGGAGTGTTGACAAATGCGTTTCCGGGGTCTATAATATGCATTGTTGGTAACAAATTGTAACAATAATGTAACATTTTTGATATAGACATTTAAAGAGGTGTTTTTACATGAATCGTAATCGTAAGGTTAGATTAGCAGCAACGATCCTTACAGCAGGTCTTACAATCACATCCACAGGACTTACCGCATTTGCCAATCCCATCGCAGGAGCTACGGCGATGCTTTCCACAGACGTTTCAATCACACAGACAGCTAACAGTTACACCACACTTTCAGGTATCAATCTGGCCATGGCCAACATGCTTTCTTCAGCCAATGCGGCAGCCAATGCTCCCACAGAGACAGAGGAAAAGGAGACTGACGTGGTGGCGACCTCCAGCAGGCCGGTCAATGATTATTCCAATATCGCCATTGCAAAGGTCAATGATTTTGTCAATGTACGTGCACATGCATCGGAGGATTCCGAGGTTGTGGGCAAGCTCTACAGCAACGGTGCAGGCACTGTTTTAAAGAAAAAGGGCAGCTGGGTCAAGATCGAGTCCGGCAGCGTTGTCGGATATGTTAAGTCTAAGTATGTAGTAATAGGCGACGAAAAGGCAGTTAAAAAGGCATCCCGCCGTGTGGCCAAGGTTAAGGCCGATACACTTTATGTTCGCGAAAAGGCTACAAAAAAGGCCGATATCATCGGCATGGTTCCCAGGGACGAGGATCTGACCGTTACCAGTGAGAAGAAGTTCGATGACGGCTGGGTCAAGGTTTCTGTTGAGGAGGGTGACGGATACGTATCCACAAAATATGTGGATCTTTCTACAGAATATACATATGCTGAGTCCAAGGCAGAGGAGCAGGCCAGGTTGGCAGCAGAGGCAGCAGCCCGTGCCGAGGCAGAGAGGGCAGCAGCTGCGGCAGCGGCAGCTCAGGCTCAGAGAGCAGCAGCCACATCTTCTACTCCCCAGGCAGCACCTTCCGGTGGCGCGAATACACAGCAGCCTTCATATACCGCTCCTTCAGGCGGATCAGGCAGCTCGGTTGTCAACTATGCATCACAGTTCGTAGGCAACCCTTACGTGTATGGCGGATCATCACTGACCAATGGTACTGACTGCTCAGGCTTTGTGATGAGCGTATACTCCGCATTCGGCGTATCACTTCCCCACAGCTCTTCGGGAGACCGCAGTGTGGGATATGCAGTGAGCACCAGCGACATGCAGCCCGGTGACATCGTATGCTACAGCGGCCATGTTGCCATCTATGCAGGCAACGGCACCATCGTTCATGCCAGCAACCCCCGCACGGGTATCACCTATGGCAACGTTAATTACCGTCAGATTCTGGCAGTGAGACGAGTACTTTAAAATGGAATTAATCGGGGAGACAGGGGAAGCCCTCTGTCTCCTTTTTTTATACAAAAAATATCCTAAAATACTCTTCCATTTTTTAGTGATTTAGTATATGATAAGGGCGTATGCTTGGCAACAATGCTATAATTTGGCGCAGGGTTTTTGTAGATTTTGTATAGAGGGGTTTATTATGATATCTAATCAGATTCTGCAGAGAGCTGTTGATGGTCTGACCCAGATCACAGGGAGGAAGTGCTGCATATTCGATACCGACGGCAATGCTCTTGCCGGTACTGTGGAGAATGCAAAGGATTATTCCGACACGGCCCTGAAGCTGGTCAGCTCCGGCTCTAACAAGAAAAAGACAGGGGGCTGTTATTATTACAAGGTCTTTGACGGGGAGGGGCTGAAGTTCGTTATCGTTGTTGAGGGCGATGATGACGCAGCGTCCACAGCGGGACAGTTTTTATGCCAGGAGCTTGCCGAGCTTTCCGTGGCATACAGGGATCGTTTCGACAGAGAGTCCTTTATTAAGAACCTGCTGCTGGACAACCTGCTTCTGGTGGACATTTATAACCGAGCCAAAAAGCTCCACGTTGACGTCGAGGCCCGCAGGGTCGTGATGGTGGTGGAGATAGGCGAGGAAAAGAGCGGAGACGAGCTGGATCGGGTACGGAGCGTATTCGGCACCCATGCACCTGATTTTGTAACAGCCGTTGATGAGAGAAATATCATCGTAGTCAAGCACCTGGGGGAGGATGGCAGCTACGAGGACGTGGAAAAGACCGCCAGAGTCATCCTGGATGCGTTCAGGGACTATAAAAAGAGTGATGTGAGGATCGCTTACGGTACCATCGTAGGCGAGATCCGCGAGGTGTCCAGATCCTACAAGGAGGCTATGATGGCCTTCGATGTGGGCAAGATATTCTTCAAGGACAGAGACGTGATAGCTTATTCGGTTTTAGGTATTGGCAGACTCATTTATCAGCTGCCCCTGCCCCTTTGCCGCATGTTCATCAACGAGATATTCGCGGACAAAAAGCCGGATCAGTTTGACGAGGAGACGCTGACCACCATCAGCAAGTTTTTCGAGAACAGCCTCAACGTATCCGAGACATCCAGGCAGCTGTACATTCACCGCAACACTCTGGTATACAGACTGGACAAGCTGCAAAAGAGCACGGGTCTTGACCTGAGGGTATTTGAGGATGCCATCACCTTCAAGATCGCTCTGATGGTTGTAGAATATATGCGTTTTATGGAGGGACAGGATTTCTAATGATCAAATTAGAACATGTCAGCAAGACATATGAGGCAGGAGTGCAGGCCATCACCGATGTGAACCTGCATATCAGGCCGGGGGAGTTTGTGTTTATCATAGGTGCTACCGGTTCCGGTAAGTCCACGATAATCAAGCTGTTGCAAAAGGAGCTCACCCCCACCCACGGCAAGATCATCGTCAACGGCAGGGATATCGCAAAGATCACCAGAAAGCAGATCCCGAAGTTCAGACGTAACATCGGCGTGGTGTTCCAGAACTTCAGGCTTTTGCCTGACCGTAATGTATATGAAAACGTGGCCTTTGCCATGAGAGTTGTGGAGGCACCCAAGCGCGAGATCAAAAAGCGTGTGCCTCAGATGTTGTCACTGGTGGGACTTGCCCACAAGTATCGTTCACTGCCCAAGCAGCTTTCCGGCGGCGAGCAGCAGCGTGTGGCCATAGCCAGGGCACTGGTCAACGAGCCCAAGATCCTTTTGGCAGACGAGCCCACGGGTAATCTGGACAACCAGCATGCCTGGGAGATCATGCGTCTGTTGGAGGAGATCAACGAGCGTGGTACCACAGTAGTGGTGGTCACTCACAACATGGACTTTGTGAGACAGATGAACAAGCGTGTTATTACCATTAAAAAGGGCGTGATAGTCAGCGACGAGCAGGTAGAGGAGGAGACCGATGCGGATTAGTACATTTTTATATAATGTTCGCCAGGGCTTTGCCAATATCTGGCGCAACAAGATGTTTTCGCTGGCATCCATAGCTACCATGACGGCCTGCATATTTTTGTTCGGGGTGTTTTATTCACTGGGAGTGAACTTCGGTTCCATGGTCCGCTCCGCTGAGGAAAATGTGGCGGTTACGGTTTTCTTTGACGAGGGTCTTTCCGATTCCGAGATCGATTCCATAGGAAAGGAGATCAGATCCCGTGAGGAGGTGGATCACATCAAATATGTTTCCGCCGAGGAGGCCTGGGACTATATGAAGCAGGACTTTTTCGGGGGCAATGAGGAGCTGGCAGAGAGTTTTGCCGATGATAACCCCATGAAAAACTCCGACAACTATGAGGTATACCTTAAGGACGTTTCCCGACAGGAGGCTCTGGTCACATATATCAAGGGCATACCCGGAGTCCGCAAGGTGAACCAGTCGGAGATGGCGGCGAATATATTGACCGATTTTAACAGGCTTATCATATATATATTTGTAGGCATCATTGCCATATTGCTGGCTGTTGCGGCTTTCCTTATCAGCAACACCATCACCGTGGGTATCTCGGTCCGCAGGGAGGAGATAGCCATCATGAAGCTCATCGGAGCCAAGGACACATTTGTCAGGCAGCCCTTTATAGTGGAGGGTATCGCCATCGGCCTCATCGGTTCCATAGTACCGCTGCTGCTTTTGCACCTGGTCTATGGCGGCATCGTCAGGTATGTTTCCGAGAACTTCAATCTGCTTAGTTCGATGATGGATTTCGTGCCTGTCAACGATGTTTTTTCCGTACTGGTTCCCGTGTCCCTGATACTGGGAGTGGGTATCGGTTTTGTGGGCAGCCGCTTCACGCTTAAGAGACATTTGAAGGTATAGTTTTAATGGATAACGGACAATTCGAAGAGAGCAAGGATCTATCCCGTTACGAGGCAGATGAAAAGCCGGGTAACGGGAAAAGTCTGTTTATTAAGGGTATTATCATAGGCATCCTGCTGAGTGCGGCCTTTGTGCTGGGCTTTTTGGTGGTCAGGAGTCATTTCGTAAAAAAGGAGATCCAGTCTGTTTTGAGTGATGAGACTGAGGTCAGGCTCGCCACACTGCGGGGGCTCATTGACACCTATTACTACAAGGACGTGGATGACGCCAAGCTGGCCGAGGGCGTACTCAAGGGCATGGTAGACGGTCTGGAGGATCCTTACTCGGAATATTATACCAAAGAGGAATATGAGCAGGTCAAGATAAACACTACGGGAAACTACGACGGTATAGGTGCCGTGCTTTCCCAAAACAGGGACAGCGGCCTGGTTTCCATTGTTAGGATATATGAGGATTCTCCGGCTGAAAAGGCAGGGATTAAGATCGGTGACGAGATCATCTCCGCTGACGGATATCAGGCTTCGGGATCGGAGCTTTCAGATTTTGTAAAGCATGTCAGAGGCAGAAAAGGGACCAAGGTGCTTCTGGTGATACAGCGGGGCGCTGAGAGGATCACCATGGAGGTGGAAAGGGATGATGTAAATATCCCCTCCGTGGCACACCACATGCTGGACGATGAGATAGGATATATCATCATTGGCGATTTCTCCAGCAATACCTGCAATGAGTTCGAAGAGGCTCTGGAGGATCTCAGGTCCCAGGGCGCGAAGGCCATCGTATACGATGTTCGCAGTAACCCCGGCGGTCTGGTGAAGAGTACCACGGATATCCTGGATATCCTGTTACCGGAGGGCAATCTGGTATACATGATGGATAAGAAGGGAAAAAAGATCGACTACAACTCCCAGGAGAGTTCCAGGGTGGATATGCCGGCGGCGGTGCTGATAAACGGTGATTCGGCATCGGCTTCGGAGATCTTTGCGGGAGCCCTCAGAGATTATGATTATGCCACTTTGATCGGTACCAGGACCTACGGAAAGGGAGTTGTCCAGAATACCCTTCCTCTCATAGACGGGAGTGCGCTAAAGCTTACTACGGCCACCTACTACACCTCCAAGGGAGAGTGCATCAACGAAAAGGGGATCGAGCCTGATATAGAGCTGGAATATGAATACACCGGCGAGGGATCGGGGGAGGATTATGAATATGACAAGGACAACCAGGTCCAAAAAGCCCTGGAGGTCCTGAAGAAGGAATTAAAGTAGGACCGCCTGTCATTATGAGTGTGGTGTAAAGAGATTTCCGTGTCATTCTGAGGGTCGCGAAGAATCTTTATAGGAGTAACTGATGATAGAATTAGACAATCTGAAACAGGAACTGGCTGCATACGAAAAGCCTCTGGCGGAGCTGGCCACATCCCTTGATCTGGAGGGCAAGGCTCACCGCATAGAGGAACTGGAGCGTGAGATGGAGTCTCCCGATTTCTGGAACGATGCGGCTGCCTCCACCGAAAAGTCAAAGGAGCTTAAGAGCCTCAAGGACGACGTGGCCATAGTAAACGATCTGAAGCAGCAGTACGAGGACATCGAGGCCTATATTGAGATGGGCAACGAGGAGGATGATGCCGAGATCGCAGCGGAGGCTCAGACAGAGTTTGATGATTTCGTAAATAAATACGATTCCATCAGGATGAAGACTCTGCTTTCGGGAGAGTATGACAGCGAGTCGGCCATAGTCACACTCCACTCCGGTGCCGGCGGTACCGAGGCCTGTGACTGGGTGTCCATGCTCTATCGTATGTATACACGCTGGGCAGAGAGACATGGATTTTCACTGGAGGTTTTGGACTATCTGGATGGAGACGAGGCGGGTATCAAGTCCGTCACCTTTGAGGTCCACGGTGAGAATGCTTTCGGTTTCATGAAGTCGGAAAAGGGTATCCACAGACTGGTGCGCATATCCCCCTTCAATGCTCAGGGCAAGCGTCAGACATCATTTGCATCCTGTGATATCATGCCTGATATCGAAAAGGATATTGATATAGAGATAAAGGATGAGGACATCCGCATAGATACCTATCGTTCCTCGGGAGCCGGCGGACAGCACATCAACAAGACGTCCTCCGCCATCCGTATCACCCACTTCCCCAGCGGCATCGTGGTACAATGCCAGAATGAGCGTTCCCAGCATATGAACAAGGACAAGGCCATGCAGATGCTGAAGGCAAAGCTGCTTATATTGAAGCAGGAGGAGGACGCCAAAAAGGATGCGGAGATCCGCGGTGAGGTAGCCGATATAGGCTGGGGCTCACAGATCAGATCCTATGTCATGCAGCCCTATACCATGGTCAAGGACCTGCGTACAGGAGAGGAGACCGGTAATGTGGACGCCGTTATGGACGGGGCGCTGGATCCCTTCATGAATGCTTATCTCAAATGGCTTTCGCTGGGATGCCCCAAGCGCAACACACAGGATGCAGAATAGTTTGCATTTTTTGATGTGATGTGTTAAAGTATCGTAGAATTTTTTGTACCCTAAGGAGTAATATATATTATGAAAGCAGCAGTAATGGGATATGGTACCATCGGTTCCGGAGTAGTGACCGTTTTGGAGACCAACAGAGATGTTATCGCTTCCCGCGTGGGAGAGGTCATCGAGGTATCCAAGGTATTGGATCTGCGTGACTTTCCCGGAGATCCCATAGAAAAGAAACTGGTCCGTGATTATATGGACATCGTTAATGATCCCGAGATCAGGATAGTGGTGGAGACCATGGGCGGTGTGGAGCCTGCATATACCTTTGTAAAGGCCATGCTGAAATCAGGCAAGCACGTGACCACCTCCAACAAGGCCCTGGTAGCCGACAAGGGTGCAGAGCTTATCAGGATCGCCAGAGAGCATAATGTCAACTTCATGTTTGAGGCATCCGTAGGCGGAGGCATACCCATTATCAGGCCTATTTTAAAATGTCTGACCGGTGACGTGATCGAGGGAATATATGGTATCGTAAACGGCACCACCAATTATATGCTTACGAAAATGGCAGCCGAGGGCTCGGACTTTGATGATGTATTAAAGGAGGCCCAGGATCATGGCTATGCCGAAAAGGATCCCACGGCTGATATCGAGGGACATGATGCCCAGCGCAAGATCGCCATCCTCACATCCCTGGTGGCCGGTCGTCAGATAGATTATCAGGACATCCCCACAGAGGGTATCACGAAAATATCTGCTACAGACATGAAGTATGCAGAGGCTATGAAGAGAGTCATCAAGCTGGTGGCTGCCTCCAGAAAGATCGGTGATACATTCAGTGCCAGGGTAGCGCCCCTGATGCTTCCGGAGGGACATCCTCTCTATCACGTGGATGATGTGTTCAACGCCATCATGCTCCACGGCAATATGCTGGGAGACGGTATGTTTTACGGATCCGGTGCAGGATCGCTTCCCACTGCCAGCGCAGTGGTGGGTGACATCGTGGATATGGCTCGTCATATTGATAAAAATGTTTTCATCGGTTGGGATGATAATAAGCTCATACTGGCTGATCCCGCCGCAGATACATACAGGTTCTTTATCAGGACAGCTGATGACAGATCTGCCGTGGAGGCAGCCTTCGGATCAGTGGAGTATGTGGATGCAGGCATATCCGGTGAGGTTGGTTTTGTGACAGGCGAGATGAAGCAGGGCGACCTGGATGACAAAGTGCAAAGCCTGTCTGATGTCAGGAGCTGCATCAGACTCGCGTGAGAAAAGATCCTTCGCTGCTTGGGATGACAGAGCGAAGAGAGGTAGTTAATACCGGCAGATACAGCCGTTATAATAGAAGGGAGATACCATGCTGATCGTAAAAAAGTTCGGCGGTAGCTCGGTGGCAAACAAGGAACGCATCGAGAATGTGGCCAGACGCGTCGCCGAGGATTACAAAAACGGAAACAAGGTGGTGGTCGTCCTGTCCGCTATGGGCGATACCACGGATGAACTACTGGAAAAGGCGTACGAGATCAATCCCGATGCGCCCAAGAGAGAGATTGATATGCTGCTTGCTTGCGGC
Organism: Lachnospiraceae bacterium; assembly: GCA_024687655.1. GTDB lineage: Bacteria > Bacillota > Clostridia > Lachnospirales > Lachnospiraceae > JAILEN01. Next base: position 8,407 of record JAILEN010000077.1, read on the forward strand.
GAGCAGACCTCTGTGGCACTCATGGCCATGGCACTTTCAAAGATGGGCCTGCCTGCCATTTCTCTCAATGCATTCCAGGTGGCCATGCATACCACTTCAAAGTATGGTAATGCACGTTTCAAGAGGATCGATTCTGAGAGGATCACAAACGAGCTGGAGTCTGGCAAGATCGTTATCGTTACGGGTTTCCAGGGAGTGAACAAGTACGACGACATCACTACCCTGGGCAGAGGAGGATCCGATACCACGGCGGTGGCGCTGGCTGCTGCTCTTCGTGCGGATGCCTGTGAGATATATACAGATGTTGAGGGAGTATATACAGCAGATCCCAGGATGGTGGACAAGGCTCACAAGATGAAGGAGATCTCATACGACGAGATGCTTGAGCTTGCCACTCTTGGAGCAAAGGTACTTCACAACAGATCAGTTGAATTGGCAAAGAAATATGGTGTTCAGTTGGTGGTACGTTCCAGCCTTACAGAGGCAGAGGGTACTATCGTAAAGGAGGTGACAAAGGTGGAAGGAATGTTGGTCAGCGGTGTAGCGGTAGACAAGGAGGCGGTCCGTATAGCTCTTGTCGGAGTCGAGAACAAGCCCGGTATCGCTTTCAAGATATTTGATCTTCTGGCAAAGCATAATGTTAATGTTGACGTTATCCTACAGTCCATAGGACGTGATGATACCAAGGACATTTCCTTTACCGTTGATCAGACCCAGGCAAAGGAAGCCATGGCACTTTTGAGAGAAAACCAGGAGCGTCTTACCATCCAGAAGATCGAGGAAGAGGTGAACGTGGCCAAGCTTTCTGTTGTGGGTGCAGGCATGCAGACCCATGCCGGAGTCGCAGCAAAGATGTTTGAGGCACTTTATGATGTGGGCGTAAATATCCGTATGATCGCCACATCAGAGATCCGCATCACGGTGCTTATCGACCTTGAGGATGTTCAGGTTGCTACCAAGGCAGTACACGCCAAGTTCCTTGAGGACTAAGGGTCGTTGGTAAAAACTAACGAAAATGATTGCGAAAAAACTTGCGAAATTCTTACTTGAAAAATACAAACCATTGGTTTATATTTAATCTAAATAAGCGGACAGAATACGAGGTGGCTTTATGGATAGTGCCGGATCGGTTCAGAGAGACCTTTTTTCAAAGTTTATAATGGCTTTCAACAGAGCTGAGCGTGAGACATACAAGGTTGACAGACTGATCCCCGGCCCCGATGAACTGGCTGAGCGCGAAAAGTGCAGGCGTATACCCACCATGACAGGACGCAAGAGACTGTCCAGGGGTATTATCGAGGAGCAGCTTACCGAGGTGGAGGGTATCATAGATCATCTGGGTACTCTTACGGAGAATGTTGATGATGCCAGTCAGTTTGCGCAGATGCTAGCAGACTCGGAGCCTGTTGAGGGAGCTGAGGAGATTGACATTAAGAGCATCATTGGATAAAATACGCATAGATAGTTTAGGACGAGCAGAGGGATTTTCATTTATATGAGAATTCCTCTTTTGTTCTCTAAAAGGAAGCCCCATGCAGAGTATCACAAAGGATCAAAACTGCAGATATTCGTTGTTTTTGCATGAGCCCTCCGTGGACGCAGAGGGCAGACACTACTGTCGTGCCATGAATTTATGTATCGACGATGATTTTGCCCATTGTGATTCATGCCCTTTGTGCGTCAGGGATGATGAGGGTTCTGTGGGCTGCCAGTATTATGATGTTTCTGCCGGCTACAGTAACGGCCTCGGTCCTGATGAGACCATGAAGCGTGTGGCGGGACTTATAGAGTCCGGTATGACGGGTGAGTTTCCCGAATACATGCCTGCCGGCACCGATCCTAAGTTTCTGGTTGAGGAGCAGGCTATCAGATATGCTGCTCAGGCACACAGGGGTACATTCAGAAAGGGCAGCGGCCTGCCTTATATAGTGCATCCCATGGAGGTCATGATGATATGCAAGAACTTAAGCGATGATCCCGATGTCATTGCGGCAGCAGCTCTTCATGATGTGGTGGAGGATACCCCCCATACCCTCAGGGACTTAGAGGAGGCCTTTGGTACCAGGATAGCCGCCCTGGTGGGACTGGAGTCGGAGAACAAGCGTGAGGATCAGCCAAAGTCCGATACCTGGAAGATCCGCAAGCATGAGAATCTGGAGAGGGAGAGGACGGCTCCCATTGAGGCTAAAATGATAATGCTGGCGGACAAGGTTTCCAATATGCGGGCCACTGTTTCCGACTACCTGGAAGGAACCGGAGATATCTGGTCCAAGTTCAATATGAAGGATCCAGGGGAGCAGGAATGGTATTACCGCAGTGTGGCCCAGGTGCTTTCCGATCTGTCGGATACGCCGGAGTATGCCGAATATGTCAGAATGCTGGACATGGTATTTAAATAGTCTGACAATTTATTATTGAATTTTTCCCTTTTTTGGTGTATGATGTATGTACCGTTAGTGGGTGGATTGGCAGGTTTTATGCGATCCACGGAGTGCGATGTCCGTACAGGGCACGCACTGAAACAAGGATGTTATATACATCGGAGAGGAAAGAAGGGATTTTTTTATGGCAGGATTACAGATCACACCGGTTACACCGGGCATATCCACGCCGACAGCTCCGACCACACGGACCGGGGGCCCCGCAGCAGAGGGCACCACAGTTGATACCGTCAAAAACAGTGCTACAGAGATCCGCACTCCTGCCCAGCGTGAGGAAAGTGCAGTAGATCGCGCCATCACAGAAAATACCGAGAAGGAACGTACCGACAGGACCAGAGAGACTGAGCAGCAGCGCAGAGAGGATGCTCTTGAAAATGTAGTTTCGGTTTCTGATGACGGAGACACTGTTCAGGTCAGTGATGAGGGAGCACAGGAGCTTTCGGAGAGCACATCAGGTGCTGTTATTTCACAGAGACAGTCAGAGGCAGAGGCACTCCGTGATGAGGAGGACATTGAGATCGAGCCTGTAGAGGCGCCGGAGATCGAGCCTATCGAGGCACCGGAGATTACTCCCGTTACGACGGATACAGACGATGAAAAGAGGGAGATCACCAGCTTTGTCGGATACACGGACCAGCAGGTTGAGCAGATGTATCTCAAGGGCGAGATCTCTCAGAACGATTACAACAATGAGATTGCCCGCAGAGAGGAGTTAGAGGCTTCCGACCGGGCTGACAAAGAGCAGTTCAACCGCGATATGGGCAGGCTCGAGGAGGCAGACTCCCGTACAGAGAGAGCGGACTTTGCCATCGAGAACGCCATTGAAAACGGCAACGAAAGGATCGGACTTGACCAGCGTATGCAGGCTGTTGACGATCTGTTCGAGGGCAGGCAGAATGAGGCTCGCCGTCAGGAAGAGGCAGGTAGATTATGGGATTATCAGCTGCAAGTATGAACCCCATCCAGGGAGTATCCTACAGGAGTCGTGTAGCTCAGGCGTATACCCTTGACAACAAGGCAGACTTTTCGGATGCTTTTGTGGAGTCGGTTAAAAAGCTTCCTTCCGCTGATGCGGTTGAGTCTGTTGCGCCGGTGGTCTATCCCACGGCACAGATCATGACCCGCAGGATAGGGCAGATACAGGATTCCCAGCGTGTCAATCAGGGACTCAATTCCATTGCATCGGGTTTTGAGGGTGTCACCACAGGATACGGCAGCAGTGGTGATGGCTCCCGGGGTTATGGGATGACAGGCTCCCGGATAGATCTTTTCGCTTGACATTATTTTTGGTGGATATATAATTATCAGGCAGTCAGAATCGGCTGCCTGATTTTTTTAAGATTCTTCGCTACGCTCAGAATGACACGGCCACATCAAGGCTTCGATGTGAGCGCAAGTGAATAAAAGCAGGTATATGAATAAGACATTTGAGATATGTGTGCCCTGTCATTTCGGTATAGAGGCAGTTTTAAAAAAAGAGATATACGATCTGGGATATGAGATCACCAGGGTTGATGACGGCAGGGTTTGTTTTACGGGAGACGCCGAGGCGGTGGTCCGTGCCAATATGTGCCTGCGCACCGGGGAACGGGTCCTCATGGTGGTGGGCAGATTTTTTGCCACCACCTTTGAGGAGCTTTTCGACGGCATTTCAGATCTTCCCATAGAGGACTATGTGACCTCGGACGGCAGGTTCTGGGTGACCAAGGCCACCTCCGTAAAAAGCCAGCTTTTTGCCACCTCCTCCATTCAGTCCATTGTAAAAAAGGCCATGGTGGAGAGGATGAAAAAGGCTACGGGAAAGCCCACATTTTCCGAGACCGGAGAGGACTTCCCTTTTCGGATATTTTTGTACAAGGACGAGGTGCTTTTTACCCTGGATACCACCGGTGCATCCCTGCATAAAAGGGGATACCGGACCTGGACCTGGTCGGCGCCCCTTTCCGAGACGCTGGCGGCGGCATTGATACAGCTCACACCATGGCATCCCGACAGGATCCTGCTGGATCCATTTTGTGGAAGTGGTACATTTCTCATAGAGGCAGCTCTCATGGCCTGTCATATTGCTCCGGGAGTCAGCCGGGAGTTTACCGCCCAAAACTGGGGACATATTGTGGATCCGACGCTCTGGGACGAGGTCAGGCAGGAGCTTCGGGCAGAGGAGGACAGGGATATCGAGACCCATCTGTATGGCTACGATATCAGTCCTGAGGCCATAGATATAGCCAGAAAAAATGCCAAAAATGCAGGGGTTGACCATCTGATCCATTTTCAGGTGAGAGACGTGGCTGAGCTTTCCCATTCGAAAAAATACGGTTTCATCCTGACAAATCCGCCCTACGGCGAGAGGCTGTCAAAGGACGAGGATGTGGCAGGGCTATACGCCACACTGGGGGAGGCCTACGGCAGACTGGACAGCTGGTCCATGTATGTGATAACATCATTTGAAAAGGCCTGTGAAGCCATCGGCAAAAGGCCGGACAAAAACCGCAAGATATATAACGGCATGATAAAAACCTATTTTTATCAATTTCTCGGCCCCAAGCCTCCGAAACGTAAAAAAGTGACATCCGACGCCATGTCAAAGGAATAGAATAATGTTGAGTGTGTCCAAAAGATATATGGTGCTTTTTGCACTGATAATCCTTTTGGGTGGGTTTAAGGCCCTGACCCTTGGCGACGATCTGTCGGAGGTGGAGGCCTTCAGGGGAGCGCAGCTTGAGAACAGCGTTTTCTACCCGCTCATCGCCAGGAGTATCAATAATGAGGGGATACTGACCGCATCCTTTAATGAAAAGCCTGTCATCCTCCGTGAGAAGGAGCTTTTAGTGGGAGAGGATATGGAGATCCTCGCCTCACTTCCTTTTATCAGGGAGGAGCTTTCCTGCAGCGCCAGACAGACTGATGACGGCATAGTGCTTTTGGAACACAGTGGCCGTACTGCCACCATCATGTCGGAAATGGGATATGTACCACTGCGTCAGGTCTGCGATGAGTTTGGCTTTGATTACAGTTTTAATGCAAAAAATACGAAGCTGTCCCTTTATTCCACCAGGGAGTCTGAGTTTACCCTTCCCATCAGCTATGATCTGAGGGACAGGGACAGAGTGTCCGCCATCAGGGATCAGGGCAGCTCTTCCACCTGCTGGGCCTATGCATCGGTGGGTGCCATGGAATCCTCTCTTTTACCTGAGGAGGAGGTCACATTTTCTCCTGACGCCATGGTTGCGGATCGACCCTTTGACAGAGAGGGCATCGATGGAGGGGACTACGCCATGGCCCTGGCGAATTTGCTGTCATGGAAGGGGCCGGTCACCGAGGGATCCGGTGAGATCTCAAAGCATGTGTCAGAGGTCCATCTTTTTACCGAGGATGATATAGACGATATAAAAAAGGCCATCTTTTTGTATGGCGGGGTATCCACTTCCATCTATGCGGACGTGGATGAAAAGGGACTTTCCGGCTCGCAGTATTACAGCACGGAGAATAATGCCTACTGTTATATGGGCAATGAGGATCCGAACCATGATGTGGTCATCATAGGCTGGAACGACAGTTATCCCGCCTCCAGCTTTTTAAACTATGTCCCGGGGGACGGGGCCTTTATCTGCCAGAACAGCTGGGGCAGCTCCTTTGGAGAAAGCGGTGTTTTTTATGTATCATATTATGACACCCATATAGGTAACCAGACCGTATCCTATGTGAGGCTGGAGGAGGCCCGGGAGTCGGATCGGATCTATCAGGAGGATCTGTGCGGGTGGACCGGACAGATAGGATATGAGCAGGACAGTGCCTGGGGCGCTGCGCTCTATACAGTGGATGAGGACGTGGATATCACCTCTGCCGGCTTTTATACCCTGGGACGTGACAGCCGCTACCAGCTCTATGTGGCGCGGCATTGTTCGGGGCCCCAGGATCTGGCCAACAGGGTCAGGGTCGCAGAGGGAGAGCTTTCCGACAGCGGTTTTTATACCATACGTTTTTCCAGTCCCATGAGCCTGAAAAAGGGTGAGAGCTTTGCGGTGATACTCTATATCAGCACTCCGGATGTGGGACACCCCCTGGCCATTGAGATGCAGGCGGCCTCCATTGAGGAGGGGGATGTGGATATCAGCGACGGTCAAAGCTTTAGCAGTAAGAGCGGACTGTCATGGGACAGCGTGGAAGAAGGAGCAGGCGGGAATCTGTGCCTGAAGGCATACGGCAGGATCCCCGATTCGGATACAGATGCAAAAAAGGATTGAAAAAAGACTGACTTATCTATTGGGCACCATCATGGCAGCGGTGACACTGCTGTTTTGGTATGTGCCTGATATACACAGGGTATCTCTGGCTCCCGACACCAGTGGTGTGGCCACATATTCCGTTATGGATCTTTTGCGTTCCGGGGATGAGGTATACAAGGTAGATACGACTCAGACACCGGAGGAGCACCAGCTCAGGCTGACTCTGCCCAGGGATGTGGATGGCAGCGCCATCACTTATACGCAGGATGCCATGACAAAAAGCTTTGAGCTTACCATTCCGGGGGTGGACGGATCCTATTTCTATGATTATCCCATGGTGGGATCCTCTGACGGGATCAGGGAGCTGACTTTTGCCCATGCAGGAGGTAAGGGTATCCTGGATATCACCACCACAAAGATCAGGATACTCAAGCTGACCGTTGAGGACAGCTATGTCTATCTGGATTTTGAGGATCCCCATGATGTATTTGACTCCATCGTGGTGGTGGATGCCGGCCATGGCGGCAAGGACGTGGGAGCTAACAGAGAGAACATTTTTGAAAAGGATATCAATCTCTCCATCAGCTACAAGTTGTGGTCGTATTTTGCAAAAAGTGACTATAATATCGGAGTCTACTATACCAGGGTAGATGACAGCTTTATCAGCTTAGAGGACAGAGTGGCTCTGGCCAATGATCTGAAGGCTGACCTTTTCCTCAGTATCCACAACAATTCCACTGCTTCCGGCAGGATGTCAGGTATCAACGGTGCGGAGGTGATGTATCGTGTCAGTGATGAGTCGGGACGTTCCAGGGAATTCGCCGAGACCTGTCTGAATGAGCTTTTGGAGGAGCTGGGCTGTAACAGCAAGGGTGTTGTGGCAGGTGATAATATTTACATCATCCGCACATCCGAGGTGCCTGTAGCCCTGGCGGAGATAGGCTTTTTGACAAACAAAGAGGAGCTTAATGATCTCAGTGATGAAAACTACCAGGACAGGGCGGCTCATGCGCTGTACAAGGGAGTGATAAAGACACTTAAAAATAACGGCGTGGATCTGGAAAAGAAGGTCCATCAGGCTGAGACTGCAGAGTGACACCACGGACAGTTTGGCGAAGGATCCCACAAGGAGGATGTATGAAGATCATTTTTGCAACCGGAAATGAAAACAAGATGCGTGAGATAAGGGAGATCTACGGCGACCTGGATTACGAGATCCTTTCCATGAAGGAAGCCGGTATAGATACGGATATTGTGGAGGACGGCGACACCTTTGAGGCAAATGCTCTCATCAAGGCCCGTGCCGTGGCCGACGCCTATGAGGGAGAGGCAGTGGTGCTGGCGGACGACAGCGGTCTGGAGGTGGATGCCCTGGGTGGTGAGCCCGGCGTTTATTCCGCCAGATACATGGGTGAGGATACTCCCTATTCGGAGAAAAATGCAAAGATAATAGAGCGGCTGGAGGGCGTATCCAAGGAGGATAGGACCGCCAGATTTGTCTGTGCCATAGCAGCGGTTTTCCCCGATGGTCATACCGCAGTAAAGCGCGGCACCATAGAGGGTTATATCGGTTGGGAGCCTGCTGGAGAAAACGGATTCGGCTACGATCCCATTTTTTACGTGGATGAGTATGGCTGCTCCACGGCTCAGATGACTCCCGAGCAGAAGAACGCCATCTCCCACAGGGGCAATGCTCTGCGCATGATGAAGGAGGAGCTTTGAAGATATTAGTGGTAAGTGATACCCATGGCAGTGCGGATGGGTTTTCAAAGGCTGTGGAGGCGGAGCATCCCGACCAGGTCTTTCATCTGGGGGATATCATGGGACAGAAGGAACTCTTTGAAGAGATAGCGGGGGTCCCCGTCTATGCGGTAAAGGGCAACTGCGATTCCTTTTTCTCGGACCTGCCTGAGGATCTGTGCATCGACATAGGCAGACACAGAGCTTATCTGGCCCACGGCCACAGGCATGACGTACGTTATTCCATGGACATCCTGGTGACGGACGCTCAGGCCAATATTGCGGATGTGGCCATCTACGGACACACTCATGTGCCTCAGAATACACCCTCCTACAACGGAGTGACCATAATCAATCCCGGCAGCCTGACCTACCCCCGGCAGCCCGCAGGACAGCGGACCTATGCGGTGATCGAGGTGGACGATCGCGGCGAGCTTCGGGTTGATATGAAAACTATTGACCAGGGACATTAATGAATAAAAAGGTTTTAAAAACATTAGAATATGACAAGATAGTCAAGCGGCTTTCCGCCCTTGCCACCAGCGACATGGGCAGGAATTTTTGCGAAAAGATATCTCCCCAAAAGCGTCTTTCCGATGTGACACGTTTTCTGACACAGACGGATGACGCTCTTTCCCGTGTAATAAAATACGGATCATTGAGTTTTTCCGGCGCCCGGGACATAACTGAGTATGCCAGGCGGCTGGAGATCGGCGGCACCCTGGGGATGGCGGAGCTATTGCATGTGGCAGGTCTTTTAAACGTGGCGGATCGTGCCAAAAAATACGGTATCGGTGATGAGAGAGGCAACGAGATATCCGACAGCCTGTCGGGCTTTTTTGAGGAGCTGGTGACCCTGGATGCCATTAAAAAGGAGATATCCCGGGTGATACTATCCGAGGATGAGATGGCCGACGATGCATCACCGGAGCTTTTATCCATCAGGAGGAGCCTGTCAAAGGCAGGGGACAGGATACGCTCGGTTTTAAATGAGATGCTGTCGAAGCAGAGCATCCGTGACGGACTGACGGAGGCGGTGATCACCACCAGAAACGGGAGATACTGTCTGCCCGTGCGCTCGGACTACAAGTCCCAGATCCCCGGAATGGTCCATGACCAGTCCTCCTCCGGCATGACACTTTTCATCGAGCCCCAGGCGGTGGTAAACCTCAACAACGAGGTCCGTGAACTGGAGCTTAAGGAAAAGGAGGAACTCGGCAGGATATTGGCGGAGCTTTCCGCCCGGGTGGCAGAGCATACAGATGAGCTTAAAAACGACCTCACCCTTTTATCCAGGCTGGACTTCATATTTGCCAAGGCAGCCCTGGCTCTGGAGATGAATGCTGTCAGACCTGAGATGGCCAATGGTGGAGTGCTGGTCCTTAAAAAGGCCAGGCATCCCCTTCTGGACCAAAAGACGGTGGTCCCCATAGATGTGACCCTGGGAGAGGATTTCCATCAGCTCATCATCACAGGACCCAACACCGGCGGCAAGACCGTAGCACTTAAGACAGTGGGACTTTTATCCCTTATGGGGCAGTCGGGGCTTTTGATCCCCACGGCCTCAGGCTCCAGGCTGCCGTTTTTTGACGAGATATATGCGGACATAGGAGACGAGCAGAGTATCGAGCAGTCCCTGTCCACCTTTTCATCACATATGACCAATATCGTAAGTATATTAAAGGGCCTGGATAAGTCCGAGAAGGGCAGCAGTCTGGTGCTATTTGACGAGTTGTGCTCAGGCACTGACCCCACCGAGGGAGCGGCCCTGGCGGTGGCGATTTTGGATCGGGTGAGGAACTGCGGGGCGCTTTCCATGGCCACTACCCACTATGCACAGCTCAAGCTCTACGCACTTTCCACAGAGGATGTGGAAAACGGCAGCTGTGAATTTGACGTTAAAAGCCTGATGCCCACCTACCGGCTTTTGGTGGGAGTGCCCGGCAAGAGTAATGCCTTTGCCATATCAAAGAGGCTGGGCCTGCCCAGGGAGATCATCACTGCGGCAGAGGGCACCATGAATGAGGAGGACAGGTCCTTTGAGGATATCCTGACGGACATCGAGATCAGTCGTGCCAATATCGAGAGGGATCGCAGGCGCATCCAGAGCGAGCGCGCCGAGATAGAAAACCTGAAAAAGAACGCCAAAGACAAGCAGGAAAAAATGGAGGCCCGCCGGGATAAGATAATCGCAGAGGCCAACGAAAAGGCGGCCAATATTTTGCGTGACGCCAAGGAGCAGGCTGACGCAGCCATCAGGAATATCCACAAATACGGCGAAGCCAATCCCGACATGTCAAAAATGGAGCAGGAGAGGCAGAAGCTGGGTAAAAAGCTAAGCTCTGCCACGGAAAAGTCCATGGAGAAAAAGGGTGGCGGCAAGCACGTACCTCCCAAAGCATCCGATCTTCATGTGGGAGATATGGTCCGGGTGGTTTCCATGGGACTGACGGGTACGGTGCATACTCTTCCCGACTCCAGGGATGAGGTGGATGTACAGATGGGGATCATGCATTCCAAGGTAAAGCTCTCCGACCTGGAACTCATACCCGAGGAGGGTGCTGCAAAGAAAAAGAACAGCGGAAAGGTTGCTCGTGGTGCAGGAGCTTTTTCCAAGGCTGCCAGCATCTCGCCGGAGCTCATGCTCATCGGCATGACGGTAGATGAGGCGGTGATGAAGCTGGAAAAATATATAGACGATGCCTGCCTTTCTCATCTGACACAGGTACGCATTGTCCACGGCAAGGGCACCGGAGCCCTGAGGAATGCGGTGCATGACAGTTTAAAGAGAAACAGGCTCGTCACATCCTACAGGCTGGGAGAGTTCGGTGAGGGAGATGCGGGTGTTACCATAGTGGAGCTGTAGGTTATTCAAAATGAAGGTTATTTTTATAAACGAGGAAAAGAGGGATCTGACAGAATATATAGAGGCTGTCAGGAAGGTTGACGAGAGCGCCATGGTCAGGGGCTTTCACGTGGCAGACATGTACAGGAGGATCGTGGCCAAGGAGATCGCCAACCTAAGCTACCCTGTTTTGGTGGAGGACAAGCGTATCCATGTCAAGACCTTCGGCAATTTTGAAGTATTTATAGACGGCGTTCCCATCACCTCCAAGTATAACAAGACCAGGGAGCTTTTCGCCTTTCTCATCGACAAAAACGGAGCGTTGGCGGATCTTCATGAGATCGAAACTGCCCTGTGGGAGGGGGACACCGGCGATCATATTTCTTATCTTAAAAACATACGGTCGGATATGATAAACACTTTAAGATCCTTTGGGGTGGAAGATGTGGTGATCCGACAGCGGGGCAGGATAGGCATCATCCCGGACACCATAGAGAGCGATTATTTTGATATGCTGGCGGGCAAGGATTTTGCCATAAGAAACTATAACGGTGAGTATATGTGCCAGTACAGCTGGGCAGAGTTTACCAACGGTATCCTCATGGGTATCAAGGAAGAGTATATGACGCATCAGGGGGACAAGAACTAATGGCATTTCCTTTTTTGACATTTTTTATAGCCTTCATTATCGCCCTGGCATTGCGCTACGCCTGGCTGGATAAAAAGCGAAAGGCTGTGGAGGACGAGTTCTGGGAAAGGGAGGAGCAGGCCAAGCATGTTCCGAAAAAGGACCTAAGTGAGCTGGATTATATCAAGGTCCCTCTGGAGGAATTTCCCATAGGAAAATACCAGGAGGATGAGGTGGTGTCATTGGAGGATGCCATTACGGCTCTTTCCAAAAAACGTCTCATCAACATCACGGGCATGACCAACACCGAGGTGAAGCTGGCCTACGGTACCGACAATCTGGAGGTCCTGTCCGGAATGGAGGAGGACTACAATGAGCTTACGGTTTTGCTGGTGGATTATGCCAAGGCACTTATGGAGCATGAGGATTTTGAGGCGGCAAAAAAAGTGCTTTCCTTTGGTGTGGAGACCGGCACGGACGTGAGTACCAACTATGAACTTTTGGGGGACTGCTGTCTCGCCCTGGATCAAAAAAAAGAGATAGAAGACCTAAAGCAGAAAGTGCTGGAACGACACCTTTTGCTGGAGAGCAAGATCCTCTTTTACCTGGACGATCTGCTTGGTCAAAATGAAACAAAATGAAAGCCCGTTTTTCCGAAATCTTCGTGACAAAATGGGCTTATTTTTTCGGGTGATCTGTGGTATATTCTATGGGATGATAAGTTGGATTTGAAAAGAGGTTAAAATGAAGTTTAACAGAGGATTCTTAGTTGCGGCTGCCGCAGTGACGGCATCGGTTTTATTTTTCGGTCATCATAGTATCATGGCCAAGGATGCCGACGTCATCCCCAATGGTATCACCATCGACGGTCATGATGTATCGGGTATGACTGAGGCTCAGGCAGAGGCAGTTTTGGATGACATCCTCTCACAGTATACCGGGACCACTTTTACACTGAAGGCTGAGGATCGGACAGTGGAGGTTACCAGTACGGATCTGGGTATCAGACCCAAGAGTGACGACGTGGTAGCCAAGGCATTAAGCTACGGCAAAGAGGGCAATCTGATAGAGAGGTTCGTAGCCAAAAGCGAGCTGGCCGGCGGACAGACCAAGGACTTTGATCTCACCCTTACCGCTGATGTGGGTCAGGTGAGCGAGCTTTTGGAGAACAGGAGCGAAGAACTTGACACCAAGGCAAAAAACTACGGACTGAAGCGTGAGAACGGACAGTTTGTTATTACCGAGGGTCAGAACGGAGTGGAGGTCAAAATTGACGAGTCAGCTCTGGCCATTGCGGATTATATAAGTGATACATGGACCGGCGGCGACGCTACCATCGATCTGGTGACAGAGGTGGAGGAGCCCAGGGGTAAAAAAGAGGACCTTGAGCAGGTGAAGGATGTGCTGGGCACATACAACACCGACTTTTCCACATCATCGGCTGCCAGGGCCAACAATGTCAGCAACGGCACCAGGCTGATCAACGGTTCGGTGCTCTATCCCGGAGATGAGTTTTCCGTGGCGGCACATCTCAATCCCATGACAGCCGAGAACGGATATCAGCCCGCTCCCTCCTACGAGAATGGAGCTACGGTAGAGACCTACGGAGGCGGCATCTGCCAGGTATCATCCACCCTGTACAATGCAGTGATGCGCGCAGAGCTGGAGATAGTCACTCGTTCTGCACATTCCATGATAGTCTCCTATGTGGAGCCCTCCATGGATGCAGCCATTGCAGGAGACGCCAAGGACTTTGTGTTTAAAAACAACAAGGAATTCCCTGTTTACATAGACGGTTATACCTCAGGCGGCAGGATCTACTTTACTGTATACGGAAAGGAGACCAGGGACCCTAACCGCACGGTTGAGTTTGAGAGCGAGGTCATCGAGCAGATCGATCCCATCAGCACCTACTCTGCCTCAGAGGAGCTCCCCGTGGGCACCATCACCAGGACCTCCGGTTCCGCACATACAGGTTATACCGCCCGCCTCTGGAAGATAGTCAAGGAAAACGGCAAGGAAGTCAGCCGTGATATATACAACAATTCCAAATACCGCGTCACCAACAATACCTACGTGGTAGGGGTGGCATCGGACAACCCCAAGGCAGTGGCAGCCATGAATGAGGCCATCGCCACCCAGGATACGGAGACCATCAACGCTGCTGCGGCAAAGTGGGCAGATGGGGCACAGACCGGAGAGGCGGAGGATAAGACGGATAAAAAGACCGAGGATAAAAAGAAAAAGGACACGGTCTCCGAGGATACTCCAAGCGAGAGCGTGGAGACTGATGTGGAGGATGACACAGAGGAGGTCGACACCTCAGATGAGGAGGAATGATCGATTCAGCCTGGCAGAGGTTACCGGCACGGCACGGTGCGGTATGAGCCTGGTGCTCACCCGGTGGGTTGCCCTGTCCGGCACGGTACAGCTTTTGAATGAGCATGGGGAGGTTTTGCGGCAGGCTCTGCCGCAGACCCTGATAGACCAGGCATTTTCCTTTTCGGAAATATTGTCTGATTTTAGTGATACTGAGGTGGCCGTCAGATGCGGGGTCGCCTCATTTTGCGAATCCGGACCGGGTGGTATCTACCATGCACTTTGGGATCTGGCGGCTGCATCCGGTGTGGGTGTGGAGGCATATATGGACGCGATCCCCATCAGGCAGGAGACGGTGGAGATCTGTGAGGTGCTGGATATGGACCCTTACAAGCTGGACTCCCGGGGCTGCCTTTTGATGGCATGCCAGGATCCGGAGCCGGTATGTGAGGCGTTTTTTGCAAAAGGGATCGAAGCATCTGTCATCGGATGCGTGACAGAAGGCAAGGATAGAGTTATAATAACCGGTGGCACAAAGAGATTTATTTCACCAAGGGAATAGGGTGTCGCGAAGCGAAGAATCTTAAAAGGAGTTACATATGAGGGAAAAGATTTTACATTACATCGAAAAGAATGCAAGGATAGATCTGAAGGATCTGGCAGTGATGCTGGAGACGGACGAGGCAGCAGTTTTAAATGAGCTGGAGGCCATGGAGTCTGAGCACATCATCTGCGGCTACAATTCTCTCATAGACTGGGACAGGGCCGGTATAGAAAAGGTCATGGCCATGATCGAGGTGAGAGTCACACCCCAGAGAGGCATGGGTTTTGACAAGGTTGCTTCCCGCATATACAACTACCCCGAGGTCCGCTCCGTATATCTGATATCCGGCGGTTTTGATTTCATGGTCATTTTAGAGGGCAAGACACTCCGTGAGGTGGCCGAGTTTGTTTCCAATAAGCTCTCCACCCTGGAATCGGTGCTTTCCACCAAGACCAATTTCATTCTTAAAAAATACAAGGACTATGGCACCATCATGGTTGAACAGCCTACTGACGAAAGGATGAAGGTGTCACTATGAGAGATCCCCTGTCAAAGACCATAGTAGGGATTGAGCCCTCAGGCATCAGAAAGTTTTTTGATGTAGTAAGCGAGATGCCCGATGCCATATCACTGGGCGTGGGCGAGCCTGATTTCGACACTCCCTGGAGGGTGAGGGATGAGGCTATCTATTCGTTGGAGCAGGGCCGTACCTTTTATACCTCCAACTCCGGTCTCAAGGAGTTAAAGGAGGAGATATCCAATTACCTGGAGCGCAAGTACGGGCTTTCCTATGATCCTTATTCGGAGATCTTTGTCACCGTGGGCGGATCCGAGGCCATCGACGTGGGACTTCGGACCATGCTGGATCCCGGGGATGAGGTTTTGATCCCCGAGCCTTCCTATGTTTCCTACAAGCCCTGCGCCATACTTACCGGTGGAGTTCCGGTGCCCATTCCCCTTAGGGCTGAAAATGAGTTCAGACTTACGGGAGCTGAGCTTTTGGAGCATATCACGGACAGGACCAAGATCCTCATTTTACCCTTCCCCAACAATCCCACGGGAGCCATCATGGAGAGGCACAACCTGGAGGAGATAGTGGATATCGTCATAGAGCATGACCTTTTTGTCATGACCGATGAGATCTATGCAGAGCTCACCTATGGGGATGCGGGTCATGTGTCCATCGCTTCCTTCCCCGGGATGAAGGAGCGCACCATATATATCAACGGTTTTTCCAAGGCCTTTGCCATGACGGGATGGAGGCTGGGCTATGCCTGCGGTCCCAGGGCCATCATAGAGCAGATGCTGAAAATACACCAGTACGCCATCATGTGCGCACCCACCACCAGCCAGTATGCTGCTGTGGAGGCACTGCGTTCCTGTGATGATGACGTGCAGGCCATGAGGGAGGAGTATGACGACAGACGTCGCTATCTGATCCACAGATTACGTGAGATGGGGATGGATTGCTTCGAGCCCTTTGGCGCCTTTTATGCCTTCCCTTCCATACAGGGGTTTGGCATGAGTTCCGAGGAGTTTGCCGAGCGTCTCCTTCGGGAGAAAAAGGTGGCGGTGGTTCCCGGTACGGCCTTTGGCGACTGTGGAGAGGGCTTTATCCGTATTTCCTATGCATATTCTCTGGAGAGTCTCAAGACAGCTCTTGATCGTATAGAGGAGTTTGTAAAATCGCTATGAGATCCATGATCAACGCCAAACAACTTACACACGAGTTTTTTCGACGTGACGAGGAGGGCAATGTAGAGGGCATATCCGTTGCATTGGATCACGTGGATCTGGATGTGGAGCCGGGGCAGTTTATCGCCATCCTGGGACACAACGGCTCAGGCAAGTCCACCCTGGCAAAGCATATCAATGCGCTTTTGACCCCTTCGGAGGGGACCCTCATAGTGGATGGTAAGGACGTGTCCGATCCTGCCAATACTCTTGATATCCGTGAGACTGCGGGGATGGTCTTTCAGAACCCCGACAATCAGATCATAGCTACAGTAGTAGAGGAGGACGTGGGCTTCGGACCGGAGAATCTGGGAGTACCCACGGATGAGATATGGCAGCGTGTGGAGGCCGCCCTCAGGGGAGTGGGCATGTGGGAGTACCGCAGTCACAGCCCCAACCGACTGTCCGGCGGACAAAAGCAGAGGGTTGCCATAGCGGGAGTCATGGCCATGGAGCCCAAGTGCATCATTTTGGATGAGCCTACAGCCATGCTGGATCCTGATGGCAGAGCCGAGGTGATACGTGTGGCCCATGAGCTCAACGAGAAAAAGGGTATCACAGTGATCCTCATCACTCACTATATGGAAGAGGTGGTGGGAGCTGATTATGTATACGTTATGGAAAAGGGGCATATCATCATGGACGGTACGCCCACCGAGATCTTTTCCAGGGTGGATGAGCTGATAGCTCACAGACTTACAGTACCCCAGATAACTCTTTTGGCTCACAAGCTGAAAATGGCAGGGATGGACATTCCCGATGGTATCCTGACACGGGAGGAATTGATAAGAGTTTTATGTCGATTATCTTAGATCACGTTACATATACATACAGTGTAGGTACGGCTTATGAGGTCAGGGCCCTGGATGATGTGAGCCTCAAGCTGGATGACGGTGAGTTTATCGGTATCATCGGACATACGGGTTCCGGAAAGTCTACCCTCATTCAGCATTTTAATGGGCTTTTAAAGGCTACTTCCGGTGCCATATATTACAATGGCCAGGATATATATGACAGGGATTTCGATCTCAAGGGTCTCCGTACGCAGGTGGGTATGGTGTTTCAGTATCCTGAGCATCAGCTATTTGAGACTACGGTTTTTGAGGATGTGAAGTACGGACCGAAAAACCAGGGACTGACCGACAAGGAGGCCACCAATCGGGCGTTTGATGCCCTTTCTGCGGTCAATTTTCCCGACGAGTATTTTGACCAGTCACCCTTTGAACTTTCCGGGGGACAGAAACGCCGGGCGGCCATAGCGGGAGTGCTGGCCATGGAGCCTGCAGTACTGGTACTGGATGAGCCTACGGCGGGCCTGGATCCCAAGGGGCAGAGGGACCTTTTGACCCTCATCAAAAGGATGCACAAGGAGACAAACCGGACCATCATCCTGGTATCCCACAGTATGGAGGATGTGGCGGAGTATGTGGACCGCATCATAGTGATGGACGAGGGCAGGGTATTTTTGGACGGTACTCCGGAAGAGGTTTTTTCACATGTGAAGGAACTGGAGGAAAGAGGGCTGGCCGTGCCACAGGTGACATATCTCATGGAGGAACTCAGGGCCCGGGGCATCCCGGTGGAGGGACACGCCACCACACTGGAGTCCGCCAAGGAAGAGATATTGAGATTGTTTAATTAATTTGTCCTTCTGAGGGTCGCGAAGAATCCTTTAAAGATCCTTCGCTAGGTTGAAGTCATCTCCGATGACTTCTTCAGGCTTCTGGCTCTGACAGAAGCTTCACCATGCTCAGGATGACAGAGGAGTGTATAGTTGTTCAGAGAGATCACATTAGGACAATATTATCCCGCAGACTCGATTTTGCATCGGCTGGATCCCAGGGTCAAGCTTTTCGGGACGCTCATCTACATCATAGTATTATTTGTGGCGTCCGAGCCCATATCCTTTGGAGTGATAACTGCGGCTTTGATCTGTATCATCGTCATTTCAAAGGTACCCTTTTCCTATATGACAAAGGGACTTTCGGGCATAGTCATGCTTTTGGTGATCGCGGGAGTTTTTAATCTGTTCTTGACGCCGGGTATCCCCATTTTCAAACTGGGGCCCCTGACCATATCGGATATCGGACTTAAGAATGCGGCCATCATGGTCATCCGCATGGTGTACCTCATCGTGGGTACCTCACTTATGACACTGACTACCACCCCCAACCAGCTTACGGACGGGCTGGAGAGGAGCATGCGGCCCATGTCAAAGATCGGGCTGCCGGTACACGAGATCGCCATGATGATGTCCATTGCGCTTCGATTCATCCCTATTCTGGTGGAGGAGACGGACAAGATCATGAAGGCGCAGATGGCCCGGGGTGCCGATTTTGAAACCGGAGGGATCATAAAAAGGGCCAAGGCCATGGTGCCCATCCTGGTGCCGCTTTTTGTATCGGCCTTCCGCAGGGCGTCGGATCTGGCCATGGCCATGGAGGCCCGGTGCTATCACGGAGGTGAGGGCAGGACCAAGATGAAGCCCCTCACATACACGGCTGCGGATCGTGTGGCGTATCTTATCATACTTTTATTTTTGGCAGGGATAGTAGCATTGTCGATTTTACTTTAGCAGGGGTCTTTGGTCGATATACCACCATGTCATCCTGAGCATGGTGAAGCTTCTGTCAGAGCCAGAAGCCTGAAGAAGTCATCGGAGATGACTTCAACCTAGCGAAGGATCTTTAAGGAGTTTTATGTACGAAGTAAAAAGCAGAGTGGGACTGGATGCGGTAGGCCCGAGCGGACTCATAGGAGCTGATGCGATCCTGCGGGAGATGGTCAACTGTGCCGTCTACCAGACCCAGGACTGTGTTTATGATATCAATGAGATGGCAAAAAAGCACCGTGGGTGGTTTGTGATCTCATGGCAGGTGAGGATACATGGCCGGATGAAGCTGGCAGACGCCCTTACGATTCAGACCTTTCCCTATGACTTTATGGGGTTTACCGGAAAGAGGCATTTTAAGATCCTGTCCGATTCCGGAGAGCTTCTGGTGAGCGCCAATTCCCTTTGGACCTGGATGGATATAGAAAAGGTACGGCCGGTCCGTATACCGGCAGACTTTCTGGATCTTTTTGGACAGGACGGGCCGCCTGAGGAGGAGTGGCCGGGACGGAAGCTTATGATCCCCGAGGATATGACGGAAAGATACCGCTTTACGGTATCCCCCATGTTTTTGGATACCAATGGTCATATGAACAATTCCTATTATGTCAGTGCGGCGCAAAAGTGTCTGCCTGACGGGATGGATCCCAGGGCCTTTTATGTGGAGTACAGGAAGCAGGCCCTGCCGGATGCTGAGGTGGTGGCCTGTTCATCTGCACCCGGTGATGAGATGACGGTGGTCATGTACGATACGGATGGGGAAGTATATTCAGTGGTGAGATTTGAATGTTAGAAGTCGGAAGATATAAAAACTTAACGGTCGAAAAAAAGGTGGAGTTCGGAGTTTATCTGAATGAGTCCGGGGCCAAAGGTGAGGAGCATGTGCTTCTTCCTGCGGCACAGGTGCCCGAGGGCGTGGGGCCCGGTGATGAGATCAGAGTCTTTATCTACAGGGATTCCAGGGACAGGCTCATCGCCACCACCAACAAGCCGGCGATTTCCATGGGAGAGGTGGCACCCCTTAAGGTAAAGGAGGTCACCAAGGTGGGAGGCTTTTTGGACTGGGGACTGGAAAAGGATCTTTTTTTACCCTATGCTGAGATGACAAAAAAGCCGAAAGCCGGTGATACCATACTTGTGCGGATGTATGCAGACAAGAGCGACAGGCTCTGCGCCAGCATGAAGCATGTCTACGAGGAGCTTTCTACCAGATCTCCCTACAATGCAGGAGATGAGGTGACGGGCAGGATATATGAGTTCGGACATGATTTCGGAACCTTTGTGGCAGTGGATGATAAGTTCTCCGCCATGATCCCCAGACATGAGAATGTGGAGAACCTGAGGATCGGAGATGTGATAAATGCCAGAGTCACACGGGTTTTGGAGGATGGAAAACTGGATCTTTCTCTCAGGGAAAAATCCTACATACAGATGGAGGACGATGCTGAGGCAGTCATGTCTCTCATCGAGGCCTATGCCGGAGTGCTGCCTTTTTCCGAGAAGGCTTCTCCGGAGGTGATAATGCGTGAGACAGGATTGTCAAAGGCAGCGTTTAAACGCGCCGTCGGGCGGCTGTACAAGGAGCGCCGCATTGATCTTTCCGATGGGAGAATTCGCAAGATATAACCCGGTCGGAGTATTCCCCGTTGCTCTGTGGCGGACTTGATTGTCATCCTGAGCGTGGTGAAGCTTCTGTCAGAGCCAGAAGCCTGAAGAAGTCATCGGAGATGACTTCAACCTAGCGAAGGATCTTATATAAGGAGGAAAACAAAATGAAACAGATAATCTCTACAGACAAGGCACCCGCAGCCATCGGCCCCTACAGTCAGGCTGCAGTAGTAAACGGATTTTTGTACACATCAGGAGTGATCCCCGTGGATCCTGCTACAGGCAATATCCCCGAGGGCAGCGTGGCTCAGGCCGAGCAGGCTTTTACTAACATCAAAAATCTCATTGAGGCCGGCGGATCATCCATGGACAAGGTGATAAAGACCACTGTCTTCATTAAGGAGATGAATGACTTTGCCGCCATCAATGAGGTATATGGCAGATACTTTGTGGAGCCCTACCCCTGCCGCAGCTGCGTCGAGGTGGCCCGCCTGCCCAAGGACGTGATGCTGGAGATCGAGGCTATAGCTGAGATGAACGATCATCCGGTGGATTAATGAATGCATAAAAAGATCCCCCACACCGCTAAAAAGGTGAGGGGGATTATTTTTTGGTTTTCCTGAAATCTCTACACAGAGACATCGATATTGCCACCGATATTGGGATCAACGGACGGCACGGTGGAGATAAGCTGTGCCACCTCGGCGCCCTCCATTTTCATATCGTCCATCTGCATGTCCATGACTGCATATCCGATCTCTGTCAGAGCCTTGCCCTGGGCCATCAATGTCGCCATATTTGCTACGCTTGTTACATCCATGTTATATCTCCTTATCACATATCTGAAATCTGCTACTACCTATGCGATATGGATAAAAATCCATTTCTATAAATCATATCGGATGCATTAGGTTTTTTCTTAACCCCTGAAGTATGAAAATTATATCCCGTACTCCTTTAATACGTCAAGCATTTCCGAAATTCTGATGTTATAGGTGTGATACTTTTCTGTTTTGGCACGGCCCGAAGCGGCTATACGCTGACGCTGATCATCATGATCTGCATAGTACAGTGCCTTTTCCACCATATCTTCCCTGCTGAAAAATGAGACCAGATCCTCTCCCTCCTTAAAGTACATGGGAGTCTCTGCCTGGAAATTGGTCAGAAGAAAACCTCCGCTTCCCAGGACATCCCATACCCGAAGGGGCAGGCCGCTTTTGATATTGGGAATAGTAAAGTTGAGATTGATATCGGATCCGGCGAATACCAGGGGCATCTCACTCCAATAATCCACTCCCCCCCGGTAGGTAACATGCAAAAGCTCCGAGGTGTCGCTTCCGGTGTAGATCGTGACCGGGAGCTTTTTTGAGAGCATGGTAAGCCCGCGTTTTCTCTCTATCTGAGCGATCTTGTAGCCCAGGGTTGTGGTGGAAAAGATGAGTCCCAGATCGGAAAAGGAGCCGGGTGATTTTTCCAGGGTAAAGTATTCTGAAAGCTCCGCTAAGATATCTGGTGTGAGGGAGTCCTCCACTACGGAGCTGCCATAGAGATCACTCTGTATCTCCATCACCGCTTCAAAGTATCCTCGCAGATGATCGGAAAGCTTTGATTCTATCCTGTCATAGGAGTTTCGCTCGTAGAGGCTGCCTACAAAACTGACCTTATTTACGTATGGCCTGATATCCTGGGCAGAGAGTACGGCGTCGATCCTGGTGGTATCTACACAAAGAGGCAGATAGTGGATGTTTTTTACACCCATCCCGGAAAATTCGCGGTAGTTGGTCTGGTCAAAGGTAAAGATGATATTGGTATCGTAGAATACGGACTCATGGTGCATGGATATCAGAGGGTTGTCGCAGCTCCAGGATACATAGGGAATGGACAGGTCGTGACAGACCTCGGCGATCACTGCGAAGTAATTGACGGTAAAGACGAAATCATATTTTTTTGCACGAAGGGCGGATGATAGCTTCTCGGCAAATTCGGGTGCGATGTCATAGCTGTCCAGATGCTGCCAGACTTCATCCACCTCATAGCCCATGGATGTAAAAGTGGCTTTTATGTCTTTGTAGTTGTACGCCCTCCAGCGGTACATGTAGATCCTTTTTTCCATGAGCCTATAATATCATATTATGTGAGAAGTTATAAAAACAAACAATACCTACTATTATTATCGGCATTTTTTATGTATTCTTTATCAGTTGAAGTTTTGAGCATTTTCTACTATACTTAACACTTGTATAAAGAAAGAGGCATAAGATGAAAACTGGACTGATAGTAGAGGGCGGCGGCATGAAATGCGCCTATTCAGCCGGAGTGCTGGATGCATTTTTAGACAATGATATAGGCTTTGACTATTGCATAGGTGTGTCAGCGGGAGCCGCCAATGCGGTAAGCTTCCTGGCCGGCCAGCGGGAGAGGAATCTCAGGTTTTATACAGAGTATTCCAAGTCACCAAAATACTTCGGTGTCAGGAGTTTCATACATACGGGCAATCTCTTCGGGCTGGACTATATCTACGGAGATCTCTCCGAGGAGGGAGGCTTGGATCCCGTGGACTTTGATGCAGTGATGGCGAACCCCTGCTATTTTGAATGTGCTGCGACAGATGCCGGGACCGGGAGCCCTCACTACTTTTCAAAGGATGATATGGCGCCGGATGATTTTTCGATAATAAAGGCCACATGTGCGCTTCCTGTGGCGTCAAAGCCGGTGGAGGTGCAGGGCAGTTTTTATTTTGACGGAGGCGTCTCGGACTCCATACCCATATTCAGGGCAGAGGAGATGGGGTGCGACAGAGTGGTGGTGCTTTTGTCAAAGCCGAAGGGATTTCGCATGACGCCCCAGGCTCACAAGCCCATTTACAAGAGGTGGCTCAGGGATTACCCCTCTGTGGTGCATATCCTAAACCACAGGCATGAGAGATATAATGCCCAGATGGATGAGATACTCAAATGGGAGGATGAGGGCAGGTCAATGATCTTTTACACTCCCGACATGGAGGACATGGGAACCTATTCAACCGATCCTAAGATAGCCATGATGCTGTACAAGAGCGGGCTGTATGACGGCGGTGAGAGAATCGATGAGATAAAGGAGTTTTTGAGTAAATGTATAACAGAAGAAGCGGTTTTTTAATGTGTTTGGCGGCACCCTTTTTTGCTTTTTTGGTCCAGCAGGGCCTGTCCATAATGTGGATGGAGATCTATATGGGATATTCCCTTTCCCACTATGACGGCGGCGATTATATGGAGTATATGCAAAAGATGTCGGAGGGGATGATGAATGCGGATGCCCTTGCCATTGTATCCATGATATACGCCATTATCTGTATTGTGTGGTTTGGAGTCTGGTACTACAGGCTGAAATACAATATGCCCCATGATACGGTTACGGGGCCTGCCATCGTAAAGGATAAGGCTTATGAAGTTATGGATAAGCAGCGGGGGCTTTTCGAGGGCTATTCCTGGACCATCATTCCCGGACTGATACTTCTGGCTCTGGGGGGACAGGTTGTTTGCAGCTTTTTCATGGAGTTCGTCGGCTCTCTCAGGCCCTCATGGTATGAGTTTTATGAGGAGCTTATGAAAAGCATGGGCATGGAATCGGACAAGCTGGGTGTGCCTATCATACTTTATGCCCTTATTCTGGGACCTGTCTGTGAGGAGCTTACCTTCAGGGGCCTCAGCTACAACTATGCCCGCAGGTCTTTGGGCTTCTGGGCTACCAACATTATCACTGCACTGCTTTTCGGTCTCATGCATATGAATCCCCTGCAGGGGAGCATGGCGGCCCTGATCGGACTGGTATTTGGTGCTTTATACGAAAAGAGCAGGAATATCTTTGTGCCCATGGCATTGCATATTTTGTTCAATACGGCGGGTTTACTCGGAGGCCAGTTTGTCACGCTGGGAGATACGCCCTTTAAGTTCTTTGCCATTTTGCTTGTGAGCCTTTTGGTAAGCTATGTGGGCTATGAGCTGGTCATCAGGGCCATACCTCAGAGGATCGATATTGAGATAAGGTAATATTGCAGGATCTTTTGAGGAGGTATCAGACAACATGAAAAAGTCTCTTAGAATATGTGCATTTTTGACAGTATTGTCCCTGGCCCTGTCATCCGGTTTTTTCATGGATGCTCAGGCGGCAAAGGGGCCGGCAAAAGGGGATGAAAGCCTGGCATATATCTGCTTTTTTAATACCACCGGGACGGATCAGACATATCTGTATATTTCCGATCATATGAAGGATATCCAGACTCAGCAGGGAGTCACTCCCAATGTCGGCAAGGTGAAGGGCGCCACCTACGATGAAAAGACCAATACGCTGACGCTGGATGGTTATAATGGGCATGCCATGTACATATCTGCCAATATGATGGGAGACAATTTCAAGATCCTGCTCAAAGGGGATAACAGCGTCCGTAATCTCGCTGTATATGCGGACGGATATGGCGGCAGTGTCACCATCAAGGGCAGGGGCACTCTTACCTGCAACAAGGATAAAAAGGCGGCTGCATCCGTGTATGGATCGGGGATCCTTTTGGGCGCGGAGGGGACAAAGGCTGCTATTACCATAGCCGATACCTGTACGGTCACTTCCTTCGGGAACTCCTATACCGGATATGCTCCGAATGAAAAGAGGGAGTATCCTGGGAAAATGAAGGGGCGCCCGGTTTATGTATACGGCGATCTTTCAGACAAGGCTGAAGAGGTGATAAAGGCCGGTGGCAAGCTCACCGGTGCAAAGTACAAGACCGTCGCCCGGGAGGGTGAGTTGTATGACATTTATTCCACCGCCGGCAGATTTGTCAGCAAGGCAGTGAAGAAGGGGAAGAAGTAGGGTGGTAAGCCACTTCGATTTCATGTATAATATTGATGGGAGATAATCACCTGGCAATCAATAGGAGTATCGCAAATATGGTTAATATTATCTATAATCAAAAAATGGGTTGTATTACCTATAGTAGGGACAATTATACGATATCTACCATGCTTGTAAGCTACGATGATGCGGTAAAAATAGTGAACTTTGAAGGTGGACTGTTAACTATCCTGATGAAGAAGAATGACAGGAATGAAGAGGAATATGTGGACTTTGCCCATGCTCTTTCTTCACTTTATATGTCGAAAATGTCAAAACAGTATTTTGACGGGATTAAATTGGAAGATATAAAGCTTATCAGGAGATGAAGATTTATCTATATTTTACAAGTGCTTGCATTGTAGAAGCCTTTCATGTTCATGCAAGCGATAAGAAGCTTTCTGAATCCGGATCTGCAAAGTTTTATGTTCGTAAAGACGGAAGTTGTGAGGTCCAGAAGAGAGGGAGACTTAACGATCGGGAAGTCTCTGCAATAGAAGACTTCATCTTTCAGCATAAAGATTAAATGTATGAAAAATGGATCTCCGGGCAAGGGAAACCGGAGTTTTTTGGCATCAATTCCAAGTCATAATTAGTCATAACATTCCGGCATTCAAACCATCACCCTCACCTGCCCCGCCTTACAATACCATAAGAAAACCAACGAGTTTTTTAGTTTCTTTGGGGAACTATTTTTGTTGCATATAATCCATTTATTAGTACAATAATAACATGGATAAAACAAAAGGGAAAATCAAACAATTCTTAACCAGAGACATTTCACCCGACATAAAAGAAGTGTTCCGTGACTCCAATATGGAACGCATGGCGTTTTTCGTCATGCTGTTTTTCGCTATTATTCCTTCGATCATATCCATCTACGCAATGATAATCCCTGACTTTGAAAGAATCCTGTCTGTATATTATGCGTTGCTAAAATCAATTACTTTCAAGATGGTATTAGTGGTTGCATTAATTGTAATGATTCATTCTTTGATATCAAGAAAAAAAGATATCATTCTGCCGACCACATTGCTTTTTTTCGCAATGATAGTCTGGATGGTATTATCTCATATTTATCAAAAATGCCATGGATGGGAGTGGTATCTGAGCCCATATCTAAACGAGTCCATATGGACGCAGATCCTGTATGTGACCGGCTTTTATTTTTTGGCGATCCAAATCAACAGAGAAAACATGAAAATATGGATATGCCGCGTATCAATCATAGTCAGTGATGTGGTTGCGGTAGCGGCTTTCTATCTGTGGCAGCATATGACGTTCCCGGTGTATTTGGGAGATTATACTATAGGTTTCGCCGGGATCTTTACTAATATAAACTATTATGGCTATTTTTTAACAGTATGTATTATGCTCAGTGCCGGGTCTTTCGTTTCAGAGTCATCAGATGCATGGCGTAAAGTATCGTTAGCCTCCCTTATATTAAACTCTGTCGCTTTGGGTCTTAACGATACTCTTGGGGCGTGGATTGCCTGTGGGGTTGGGTGTGTTTTTTTAATCATCGTTTATTACATAAAGGACGGTCATATTGATCGATCATCAATAATTGCCACCATTGCCTTTGGAGTATCTCTGATTCTTTCAAGTTTATTTGGAGGCACTATCGTTAATAATCTAAATTCCATTGGAACAGATATCGAAATGATAATATCTCAGGATGAAATGATGGGGAGAGCCGGATCCGGACGACTGCAAATTTGGATAAAAACACTGGAATTAATAAATAATAATCC
>JAILEN010000112.1 GCA_024687655.1 Lachnospiraceae bacterium
GGATTATGAGAAGGCCAAGCCCATCCTTTCCTATATGGGAGAAAACATCATCCGCATGGGTGACAACGGAAAAGGCCTGGTGATGAAGATCTGCCACAACGCCCTGGTATCACAGATCCAGAACGGTGTCAACGAGACCTCCACCCTGGCGGCAGCAAACGGCATCGATATTTTGACCTATGCCGAGGCCATCTCCTACGGTGGCGCAGGCAACTGGTATCTGGATTCCAAAAAGGATGTACTTTCCAAGGAGGATTACACCACCGCCTTTTCCATCGAAAACGAGCACAAGGATGTACATATCTGCCTCAAGCTGGCCCAGGAGTGCGGCGTGGATATGCCCGGAGAGGAAAATGCGGCACGGGTATATGACAAGGCCCTTGAGATGGGTATCGGCAAGGAAGATTTCTGCGCAACCATAAAGGTGGTTCGTCAGGGAAGGTAAAAGATCCTTCGCATGGTTGAAGTCATCTCCGATGACTTCTTCAAGCTTCTGCCAGAGACAGAAGCCTCATCACGCTCAGGATGACATAACGCTCAGGATGACTTTATTATAGTGAGGAATATATTATGAAATTTCAGGTTGTTTATGTGCCCATCGGCGTGGGTACCTATGAGATGGTAACTGCCCATGAGCAGTTTGACAAGTCAGTACAGCTCCTGCGCTCCATTGATGAAAGCGTGGTAGTGCCCGGGGACATTCTCCTTACCGTGGATGCGGTGGCCGACTATCTTTCCGATAAAAACCCGGATCTGGTGATCCTTCAGAATATCACCTTTGCCAATGCTGCCTATGCCAGCGAGGTGCTCCGCCGCTTTGACTGCCCCATTTTACTTTGGACACTTAGGGAGCCGGTGATCGACGGCGGCAGACTCAGAAGCAATTCCCTTACCGGAGCATATTCCGCTGCCAATGCCATCTGTGCCTTCAGGGGACCCGGCAGCTTTGAGCATGTATTCGGCTCTGCCGACGAGGAAAACGTAAAAGATCAGATAGGTGCTACCATGGCGGCTGCCAAGGTCAAAAAGCAGCTTGCCACCCTTAAGCTTTCCGCTATAGGCCATACCCCTCAGGGCTTTGGCTTCGGCCGGGCTCTGGATGCGGAGATCCTCTCCGTATTTGGCGTGACGCTGGAGTCCATCGAGGCCAGGGAACTGATCAACAAAGCAAAGGGCTATTCTGACGAGGAGTGTGCCGCTGATCTGGAAGAGGCAAAAAAGCAGGTTGTGGGGTTGGATGCAATGCCCGAAAACAACGTTAAGGATTTTGCCAGACTTTACAAGGCATATAAGTCATATGTTAATGAGAACAATATCGGCGCGGTTTCTTCCCGCTGCTGGCCCGACTTTTTTACGGAATTCGGAACCCCGGTATGCATGGTGCTTTCCCTTTTGAATGCGGTAAATATCCCTGCCAGCTGCGAAGCTGATGTGTACGGAGCTCTTTCCATGTACATCGGCACCGCCCTTACAGGAGGAGCTACCTTCTTTGGCGATCCCGTATCCATGGATGAAAAGGAAGGCTCCATCACCTACTGGCACTGCGGCATGGCTGCCTGCAATCTTGCCAGAAAGGATACCGGCGCCTGCGTGGGAGTCCATCCCAACAGAAAGATCGGACCTGTCATGGACTTCGGCTGTGAGGCTTCCGAAAACGCCACCATTTTCAGAGTAGGCCGCACCCCCGAGGGCGAGTTTAGATTTTTCATCGCCGAGGGCAGCATCATGGACAAGCCCAGACAGTTTAACGGCGCATCCATCGTGGTACAGACTGACACTCCTGCAGAGTGGATAGTGGAGGACACCATCAAAAACGGCTGGGAGCCCCACTATGTGGTGATCTATGACAGGGTAGGCGATGAGCTGGAAAAGCTCGGCAACATGCTGGGCCTTGATGTATACAGATATTAGGAGTAGAACTTTTCATGAATCTGGAACATGTAAAATATTCCAACCAGTCTGCGGTGCTTAGGCTTTTAAATAACAACGGCGCAATGTCACGAAAGGATATCGCGGAGGCTGTGGGACTTACTGCAGCCTCCGTTACTCTTATTTGCGCAGAGCTTCTGGAGAAAAACATAATCGTGGAGCTGGGTGAAGCGGCTGAGGAAAAGAGGGCCGGCAGGAAAAAGATCCTGGTGGACATCAATAAGGATTACAAAAGCATCCTCTGTCTGGCTATAGAAACGGATGTAACGGTGATAAGCGTCACCGACATGAAGGGGAACCTCATCGATTCCCTTAAGAGCAAAACCGACTGGACCATGACCCCGGAGGCTTTTTTGAAAGAAGTATCCGACCAGGCAGGCAGGCTTTTGTGGGACAGGGGCATCTCAAAGGACATGCTTCTGGCAGTGGGAGTTACGGTGCCCGGTAAGGTGGACACCGAAAAGGGCGTAAGCGAAAGCGCCAATAATATCTGGAAGAGAAACATCCCCATAGCGGATATTATTAAGGAAAGCCTGGGAGTGGAGGTTATGGTGGAAAACAACATCAAAGCCGCCGCAGAGCTGGAGCTTTTATTCGGCAGGGGCAGGGAGGAGAAAAACCTCTTTCTTTTGAAGTGGGGACCCGGCGTGGGCTCTGCCATGATCCTGGAGTCTCAGATATACAACGGCTCAGCCAATGCCGCAGGAGAGATAGGACATACTACCCTGGGCCGGGACAAAAAAGCCAGCCTGGAGGAGTGTATTTCCATCCAGGCCATTCGGGACGATATAAGGCACTCTCTTGGGGCTGACAGCAAGTATGCCGAGGACCTGATGCTTTTGGGAGATGACGCTGTGGCATCCATTATGGATGAAAAGATGGATATGCTGGCACAAATGCTCAGAAATGCCGTTGCCCTTATTGACCCTGACAGGATAATTGTGTTAGGATATATATTCGAGGTCCCCGGTATGATAGAGAGGTTTCGATCTATCTATCGGGAGTATGACGTCGAGAAGGATGAATGTTTTATTGTCGGGTCGCAACCGGGTATCAAGGGTGACCACTTAGAGCCGCTGGCGATGCCCCTTAACAAATTTTTAAACTATATAGTATAGGAGGAATGAGAGATGAAGTATTTCTTGGACAGCGCAAAAATGGACGAGATCAAAGAGGCCTATGAGACCTTTGGAATCGATGGTGTTACCACCAATCCCAAGCACATTCAGAATTCAGGCAAGCCCTTCTTAACAGCCATTCAGGATATGGCAGATTGGGCAAAGGAGCAGGGCTTCAAGGATTACAATGATTTCCCTATCTCAGTTGAGGTTAATCCCCATCTTGAGAGCGCAGAGGATATCATGAAGATGGCACGCGAGCTTCACGCCATTTCTCCTTGCTTCGTTATCAAGATCCCCTGCATCCCCGGTGGCGTAGAGGCAGCCAGAAAGCTGGAGAAGGAGGGCATCCGCACCAATCTCACACTGGTATTCTCTCCCGCACAGGCTATCTGGGCAGGCAAGTTCGGATGCAAGTTCGTATCTCCCTTCATAGGCTGGAAGGAAGCCAACGGCGAGGACTGCAGACAGTACATTCAGGATATCGTTGACATCTATGCCAATTTTGACTGGCTTCGCGAGACAGAGATCATCTGTGCAGCTATCCGTACACCCAAGCAGTTTGTTGACTGTGCGGCAGCAGGCGCTGACATCGTGACCGCAGGTCTGGCAGTTTACAAGGATGCTATCGCTCATCCCTATACCGATATGGGTATGGGACGTTTCACTGCTGCTTGGGATGCTACAGCAGGCAACTAAGAATAGTAAACGCATTTGAGAAATGCGTTTACTATTAGACATGGATGCACACGAACCGGCAATGAAAGCCGCGTGAACGCGGCTCCGGTTCGGCGCAAAAGGGAACGAATAAATTCGTTCCCCAATAAAATAGAAGGAGGGGGCTAAAATGACTGCAGAACAAAAGGAAACTTTAAAGCACTTAAATGAAGTCAATGATGTGACCATTTATTCCGTTGAGGATGAGGAGTTTGCTACCTACGGCAAGGTCATTACGGGAGCTGATTTTTCCGAGGCTATCCGTTATATGGTGCAGTACACCGACATACCCGCCGAGGGCAATATCTATGTTCCTTCGGATGAGAGGATGGAACAGCAGGCTATAGGCCAGTATCTTAAGGATGTAGTGTATGGCGGCATGCCTATCCAGATAGGATACTGCAATGGCAAAAACTCCAAATTCACTGCTTTTGAGTATCACAAGGGCAGCGAGATCAATGTTGCCTGCTGTGATATGATGCTTTCACTGGGACATTTATGGGATATAAAAGACAACACCTACGATACTGATAAAGCACAGGTTTTCTTTGTACCCGAGGGCACGGCTGTTGTGATGTATGAGACCACACTTCACTACGCTCCCATCAAGGTTACGGACGAGGGCTTCAGAGGCATAGTTGTTCTTCCCAGGGATACCAACACACCTCTTGAGAGGGCCCCTGAGACCTGCAACTGCGGCGATGCCAATACGGTGGGCGTGGACCCGGAGAAAAAGCTTTTGTACATGAAGAACAAGTGGCTCATTGCTCATCCGGATACTGATGAGGTAAAAACTAACGGTGCTTATCCCGGCGTCAAGGGAGAAGACAAAGTGATCAAATACTAAAGCTTTACAGACAGGGCGGCCCGATGGGCCGCCTTCTTTTTATGCTTTGGCTACTGCCATCAATTCCTCAAACATGTTGCTGCCGCGTCTTACGAATACAGGCGGCTGTCCGATGGGAGCATCCACCTCCGCAAAACCACCGGTATATTCCGTACCGGTGAAGATGTTCACCCAGGTGTCGCTGGGGAAATACACCCGACGGCCCTGCGCCTTATCCCTGTACACAGGGGCCACCAGAACGTCCGGGCCCAGCAGATACTCCGTCTTTTCGGTATAGACGTTGGTCTCATTGTAATGGTAAAAAATGGGCCGCATCACAGGTGTCCCGTGATCCTGGGTCTCAGCAGCCAACCTCATGAGATAGGGCTTTAAAGCCGCATGCATCCTGGAGCATTTGGCGGTATGCTCCAAAAGTTCCTTATCGTCATACCACTGGACGTCGTTTACCGGCTGATTACCCTCGTGGGTACGCAAAAGCGGCGTGAAGACATCCATCTCCATCCATCTCATCAAAAGCTCCTTACTCCTGGATAAAAGCTTGCCGTAAGTAGTGTAGCCTCCCGCATCACTGTGGGTGATACCATAGCCGCTCATTGCCAGGGAAAGGGTGGCAGGCACCACGGAGATAAGACCGTCATCCACTGACCAGTCCACGTGCTGGTCTCCCGTCCACATCATGGTGGATGCATCGATGGTCCCAGTATGTCCGGCCCTGGTAAAGAAGAAAACCTCCCCCTCCTTACCGCTTTCCACTATGGCCTCACGGTTGAGACGAGCCCAGATGGCAGGCCACTGATTGTGGATCACATATGGATCCTCGCCGCTGTACAGCACGGCATCCACCGGCAGGTACTCGCCAAAATCAGCCATCCATCCTCCCATGCCTATGCCGATCATGTTCTTTTTGATCAGCTCCTTGTACCAGTCATAGGCCTGTGGATTGGTAAAGTCTATCATGGCCGCCGGGAAGGTGGTGATAGTCACCAGATAATCCTCTCCCTCTTTGTTTTTAACACAATAGCCCTTTTCTGAGGCCTCACGGTATATCTCTTTTTCAATGGCAAGGAAGGGATTGATATATCCCAAAAACCGGATGCCCTGATCCCTCCATTTTTCTATCTGCTCCGTCAGTCCCGGGTACAGATCTCTGTCGGTGATCCAGTTCCACATGACCTGATAACCAAAACCGGTACGCCTGCAGCCGCTCCAGTCCTGGGACCAGATGCCGCAGATCTTTCCTCCGGCATTCACTGCCATCTGGATCTTTTCGTCCACACGCTGCGTCCCCTCCTGCACCGCCAGGATGGCACCGTCATATATCCAGTCCGGCAGGGGCTGTTCCCTCATGGGCTGCGCCCAGCTGTGTACGGTGCTTACTGTCTTTTTCAGCTTTTCGGAAACCTCCGCAAAGGTCTTGCCGCTCTCCGTCACCAGGTGGGGCGGCTCCTGCAGATACAGGGTGGTCCTGTCAGGCCTGGTGAAATCGAACTCGCTGTATGCATTGGTATAAACATGCATGTAAAACTTTTTCGAGCTGGTAAAAGTGGGCTGGGCATAATAGGATTCATAGGATGAAAACCGGCCGGTCCGATCCGGCTGAGGCCCGGTGATGCGGCCGATGGTAGCACGCTTTATCACCTTTTTGGAAATACGTCCCACATTCTGGTGCTCCGCCACCCATACCCTGACCTTTTCCCCCTTCAGGTCGAACTTGGAATAGGTCTCGCCGCAGCCATAGATATGCTCCTTTGGATCAGCGGCAAAAGTGATCCAGAAACGGTTGGCGCTCCCTGGGTCGCCCACATAGTCCAGAGTGACTCTGCCATCCTTTTCCCTCACCTCTATCTCGTGGCCGTCCTCAAACTTGAACCTGATATTGTCCAGGTCCTCCTTTTTGGATACCAGCTTCAGCTTTTTTCTGCCGTGGATATCCTGCTTGTAGGAAAAACTGCCACGGCTCATGGTAAAAGAGTTTTCTCCCTTTGCCACAGCAAGCTCAAGATCCTTAAAATCATTTAATATCATAAAG
The DNA here is from genome assembly GCA_024687655.1 of Lachnospiraceae bacterium. Taxonomy (GTDB): domain Bacteria; phylum Bacillota; class Clostridia; order Lachnospirales; family Lachnospiraceae; genus JAILEN01. The sequence goes on from JAILEN010000112.1 coordinate 6,641, forward strand.
ACATCTCCTTTTCTTTCCTTCGGGTAAAAGCGCCCCCTTATGACACAAGCCACCTGAGAGCTTCTTCGTCCTGTGCCACGGGGACCCAGGCGCAGTGGGGATTGACGCCGTATTTTTCCATCAGTTCCCCTTCTGCATATTCCGTGTAGCGTATATCATCACCCATCTTTTCCTTCATAGCCTCATATAATGCACGGGATCCATAGTAACTGTTGAGCCCGTACATGGTGTAGGTCCTGTTTGATACTATCCCGTCATCCACCGCATGGAAAAGCCAAAAGGGAGTGGCGGAAAGCTCATCCAGATAATCATCCGGAGTGGCGGCGCACAGGATCAGGGCCCGATGAAAAAGCCCCGGGTTCTGCTTCATGATCTTTAGCGCTCCTATGCCTCCGGCACTGTATCCGTATACGCATTTCATCTTCGGGTCGATAAAAGGATACTCCTCACACAGTTCATCCATCAGGCTGATGAGGTTTTCCATCACCACCGGTCTGGACCAGTGGAGCCTGTTGTTGTACTGGGGCGCCACGATCACCGATGGCCTGTAGGCCTGCCACTGCGGCCTGGCGTATACCGCACCGATATCGTGAGCCCGGATATGCACCTCATTATCCTCGCCGGTAACGTCCGCGCCATGCAAAAAGAGTATCAGGGGAACTCCCCCATCCGCACTCTCCCCGGATGCCAACCCTTTAGACACCGGCCCCTCCGGCACAAACAGACGGTAGGGTATGGTGATGCCGTTTTTCTTGTACGCCCTGTGTTCGAACCCGGCGCAGATCTCATCATTATCCGGCGACGGCTCGTCCCACTCGGGTATCCTTTCCTTCCACGAACTGACCATGATCACACCTTATAGCTTTTCAGTTCTTCCTCAGCGATCTCGTCACGGTCGATACGACGGATGGTTTTGGCCGATGAATATATCATCCTGGCGGCGATGACCACCGCAATGAGAATCACTATGTTTCCCGTAAACATATTGGCCCAGAACCGGTGAGGAGAGTTCTCCGGCAGGAGGGACAAAAGTGTGGTCTGCAGCGTATACATGGCCATCCAGCCGATGACAAAGTCCACATTTTTGGAAGCAAACAGCACCAGGTTAGGGTCTCCCTTATATTTTTTCAGGTTCATAAAGCCCGTGACAAAACGATACAGCGCAAAGGCGGCGATACTCATGATAAGCGCAGGATGATAGGGGAAATACTGGTTTTCAAAGGTCATCTGTATGGACATCACGTTAATGACGATATTGAGGATCAGTATCATGATGCCGCAGTCGCGGAATGCCACCCACTCCCTGCGATAAAGCTTCTTCCCGGTAAAGCCCTTTTTCTTGAAGGCAAAAACCCGATACGACAGATTACCCCGGATCATCATGATGATGAAGTTGTAACCCGCCAGAGCCTCAAACCACTTAGATCTGTAGTGATAACCCGTGATCACGTAAAAGACCACCATCAAGAAGCTGATAAATGTGTTCCAGTATATGAAGCATCTCTGCCTGAAAGCCTTGTCCTTCATGAGCTTGGGAATGATTGGTATGTGATCCCGGAAAAAATGGCCGATGGGAGTCAGCCATACATATATGGCGTGGCGGTTGATGATTATCACCGCGATGCCGTATACACAGTAGATGCCCGCCAGCACATGGATGATGGAAAAGTCAAACAGCGCCACCAGGAGGGGAAGCAACAAAAAAGAAGCCGTGGCTATGAGCACGGCCGGAACTGCAGACAGCACCAAAAGCTTCTGGAAGAATTCTTTAATTATCTCTTTGTAGGTCTTCTTCATACAGTCACGTAAAACTACAGCGCCTTCGCGATCCGCTCCAGAATTTCAAAGGCCACCTCGTCCTTGGTCAGAAGGGGAAGGTGCGTCTCATCCTTTTCCGTGATGATTGTGACCACATTGGTAGGCACCCCGAAGCCCGCTCCGGGCTCCCTCAGATCGTTGGCCACTATCATATCAAAGTTCTTGCGCAAAAGCTTGTCCCTGGAGTTCACCAGCACATTCTCCGTCTCCATGGAAAAACCGCAGATAAACCGGTGATCCTTTTTCGCCGCCAGGGTCCCCAGTATATCAGTAGTCCTCTCCATTTTGATGGACATATCCGAATCAGATTTTTTAATCTTTTCCCCTGACACATCTGCAGGTCTGTAATCCGCCACCGCAGCAGCGCCTATCAAAATGTCCGCATCATCAAACTCCGCCGACACCGCATCATACATATCAGCCGCCGAGGAAATGTCAACCACTTTAACATGGGCAGGGACAGGTATCTCCACAGGACCGCTAACCAGTGTGACCTCGGCTCCGCAGATGGCTGCTGCCTGTGCCAGGGCATATCCCATGCGTCCGGTGGAATGATTGGTCAGAAACCGCACCGGATCCACTGCCTCCCTGGTAGGGCCGGCAGTCACAATAACTTTTTTACCCGCCAGTATCCGCTCATGCCCTATGGCAAAGCATATCTCATCATAGAGATCCTCCGGCTCCGGCATCTTGCCTGCACCGATATCACCGCAGGCCAGATATCCCTCGGCGGGATCTATGACCGTCATGCCATACTCACGGAGCCTGGCGATATTATCCTGAGTCACCGGCTTTTCATACATCCGGGTGTTCATGGCCGGAGATACGATAATAGGTGCCGTGGTGGAAAGCACTGTGGTGGTCAGCATGTCATCCGCTATGCCATGGGCCATCTTGGCTATCACATTGGCCGTAGCTGGAGCGACCAGCATCACATCCGCCGCCTGTCCCAGGGAAACATGCTCCACCGAAAACTCAAAGTCCCGGTCAAAGGTGTCCACCAGACACTTGTTACCAGTCAGTGTCTCGAAGGTAATGGGATTGATAAAATTGGTGGCATTCTCCGTCATGATGACATGCACATCCGCCCCGTCCTTTTTCAGACGACTCGCCAGCGATGCGATCTTATATGCGGCAATACTGCCGGTAACGCCAAGAATTATACATTTATCTTTTAACATACTTAAACCTTTATTATCACTCTAAGCAGCCGGGCGGGCTGCGAATATGTGAATGCTTGAAACGATTTAGCGACGCGCTTAGCGAAGCCGAACCGTAGCCCGAGGCTGTGACCGTCAGATAAGTTAGGTCGCGGAAAGATTGGTCGATAGGACAATCTTTTCGGGGCCTTACTTAGATGCGCGACATGTCCAGCCGAGGATAAGCGTAGGTGAAGGGTGAGCTCATGATTATTGTTTGCTATCCGCATAGTATCTCGAGGAATTTTTCAAGCAAACAATAATATAGCAGCAAAGCGACTAGTGAAAGCATCACACATTCGCAGGTCGCCCGGCTGCGGCGCCGTTAAATGTTGTAATACCACGCCTCGCCCTGGGCAGTGTCGGACAGCTCGATAATACTCCCATCCTTCCCCTTGAACTGCAGCTCCTGGTTCTTGATGGAAACCCTAGTGCCCTCGGGAATGGACTTGGTGATAAAAGCATTGGACCCCACCACGGAATGACTCCCGATGACTGTCTCGCCACCTAAAATGGAAGCCCCCGAATAGATGGTCACATAGTCCTCAATGGTAGGATGTCTCTTGGTCCCGTAGAGCGACTGCCCGCCGCTGGTAGACAGAGCACCCAGGGTCACACCCTGGTACACCTTCACATGCTCACCGATGATGGTGGAGGATCCGATCACAACTCCGGTACCATGATCTATGAAAAAGTACTTCCCGATGGTGGCACCGGGATGGATATCGATACCCGTAACACTGTGGGCAAACTCCGTCATCATCCGGGGAATGAGAGGCACGTTCAAAAGGAAAAGCTCATGGGCCAGACGGTTGATGGTGGTAGCCATCAGTCCCGGATAGCTCAAAATGATCTCGTCCTTGTTGTATGCCGCCGGATCCCCCTCAAAGGTAGCCTCCAGATCCGTATCCACATACTCACGGATCTGAGGGATCTTGTGACAAAAAGTAAGAGCCAGGCAATACGCCTGCTCCTCTATCTTAACCTCATCTGCCGGCACGCCCCGGAGGGACTCGCACTCACACGGTCTGGGCGCCCCCTTGCCTGCCACTGCATCATATTTTAAAACTATCGCTATCTGCTTGCTGAGGTTATAGAGCACATCCTCTATCAGCACTGTGAGGTTGCCCTCCAGGTTGTAGCTCTTGTATACCTGATCCCGATAGTATCCCGGAAAGATGATCCTAAGCAGCTTTTGCGATATGGCCTTGATGGCCCGTCGGTCAGGCTGGTTAAAGACCACCATCTTGTCCACATCACGCTGCTTCTGGTAGTCCGATAAAATATCGCCCACCAGACGGGACACCTCGGTGTTCTCCCGATTCTCCATTTTATTCTCCCTCTGCCGTCCAGGCGGCCTTGACTCTGTCAAAATGATCGTCGATAGCCTTGATGATCTCCTTGGGCTCCATGGTCTTGAGCAGGTAGCCGTCGGCCTTGAGCTTCATGACGTCGATAACGCTCTGCTTGTCACTCTTACTGGTCAAAAAGATGACAGGGACATTGGCAAACTCCGACTCGGAGCGGATCATCTCCAGCACCATCTTGCCGTCCACCACAGGCATCTCATAATCTAAAAGTATAAGGTCGGGAAGCTTTTTGGTCATGGACTTGATGGCCATGGTCCCCGAGTTGGCCAGGGTGATCTGATATCTGCCCTCCAGCCAGTCACGCACGCTGCGTAAAAAAGGTCCCGAGTCATCTACGATGAGGATGTTCTTACGCTTCTGGTGCCCGAATTTTTCAACATAAGTATCTATACCTGCAATAACATCCTTGATATCGATGGGCCTCTCAAAGGTCTTTTTAATGATCTGCTTGGGCATAACCTTTTTCAGCACCCCGATATGCTCCACCTGTCCTAAAATGAACAGTGGGATGTCAAGCTCTATGGACTTATCCCGGATGAGGATAAGCGTCTCCTGGTTTTTCAAAAGTTCTTCATCAAGGTGTATGAGTATGATAACGGCATTGTCCATGGCGGAGGTCTGCGAAACATCCTCGATATTGATACTGGATACCTCGGTAACAATGTATCCCGCATCCTTGAGATTATCCCTGACCGAAACATCCAGATAACTCTTGCCTTCGGTCACATACACCAAATGCTCTCTTGCTTTTCTCATAGCGTTACCTATAGTTCTTTAATGATTTCCTGGGCGAGGGACATCACGTCCTCCATCGCCACATCAGCAACATAGGCACGAAGCCTGTCTATCTTGCCCTTTATGCCATCGGGAACCTCATAGGAATCCAGCTCCTTCATGGCTACATCGGCGCCATCCAGATCAAAGGTGTCCATGGCGTCGTAAAGCTCCTGTAATCTGGCACGGATCTCCTCGGGATCAGCAGCCTGCTTGTCCGTAGTGGTGACTGCAAAGGGTGCCAGCGCCTCCTTGTAGGAAGCCATGTGTGAAAGGACTCCCTCTGTTTTGGCATTGATGCCATCCATATCCCGTGCATTACCCAGCTGCTCCAGCTCGTAAAACTCCTGTGACAGCTCTCCCGCACCGATCATGCGGGATGTATTTTTAAGTGCGTGTACCTCAACGGTGTACCGCTGTATATCCCCGGATGTGATGGAGTCCCGTATCAGCTGTGACTTCACATCCATCATGTTGTAGTAGTCTCCCAGCAGGGAAACCCACATATCCCTGGAACCGGAGTACTTGAGGCCGTCCTCGGTGGACAGTCCAGGAACCTGAGGCGCATCATCAACCGGAGCCTCCTGCACCTCCTCTGCCTCGCCGCCATCCTCAATGAGCTCTGCGGGCAGCCACTTTTTCGTCATGTCCCTGATCTCGTCCGGCTTCACCGGCTTCTCCAGAAAATCAGTCATGCCGCAGTCGCTGCACTTGTCCTTGGCGTGGGGGATGGTATTGGCGGTAAGCGCCACAATGGGCACCTCCTTGAGATGCTGATCATCCTCTCCCCTGATAAGCTTAACGGATGTGGGGCCGTCCATCACCGGCATCATCTGGTCCATATAGATCAGGTCGTAGTGGTTTTTTCTGGCCAGATCATAGGCCTCCTGCCCGTTGACAGCCACATCTATATGCATATGAAGCGGCTCCAATAAACCAACAGCCACCTTCAGATTCATCTCATTATCATCTGCCAAAAGCACCCTCGCTCTCGGCGCCGTAAACGCACTCCCCGACATACAGCAAAACTCCTCCAAACATAGATAGTTGAATTTTATCACACAAAAGTCAAAAAAACAATTCCTATATATCCATGGTCACGGCTCATTTTATCTGAGTCCTCTGCGCTCTAAAACCTCTTTTGTAAGGTTGGGATAATTTCCGATGATGCCCTCCACTCCCAGGTCGATAAGCATCTCGATATAGGGCACCTCATTTACGGTCCAGGTGTTGATCTCCAGTCCGTGGGAACGGATGTCAGCCACCAGTTCGGGATTATTGAGCATGGCAAAAAGAGGGTGGTAGCACTCCACACCATGGCTCTTTATATACTCTCCCACATTGAGGATGCCGGTCTCCGTCAAAAAGCCGCACTTTATGGTGGGATCGATCTCCTTCATTTTCATTACGGATGCATGACCAAAGGATGAGATCACCACCTTGTCGTGCATGTCGTACTTTTGTATCATGTCGTAGACTGCCTGCTCGATACCCTGATAGGGGATGATGCCGGTCTTGAGCTCGATGTTTATGATGATGTCCTTGTCATGGACCAGTTCCATAAACTCTTCCAGAGTAGGGATCCTGCAAAAGCCCACCTTGTCCTTGAATGTATATGAAAAATCAAACTTTGTAAGCTCTTCGTAGGTGTAATCCTTTACAAAGCCCTTTCCGTCGGAGGTGCGGTCTATGAGCTCATCATGGATGATGACGATCCTGCCATCCTTTGTGAGATGGACGTCCATTTCGATGCCCTCACATCCCACCTCTATGGCCTTTTCAAAGGCTATCATGGTGTTCTCGGGGTACTCCCCGGAAAAACCCCTGTGTGCGTAGTTTCTGCATTTTAAATCCTTCATTTTCCGCTCCTTTCAATAAAGATCCTTCGCTTCGCTCAGGATGACATGGGGATCCCGCTTCGCTCAGGATGATCCCGCCGGCTAATCCAGCTCCCAGATATCCTCAGGAACCTCCTCTACAGGTTCCTCCTCTACGGGTTCAGCCTCCGCCTCCGGCGGCATCTCCCCTGCGTCCTCCAAAAGCTGCTCTTCCGTATCCTCATATTCATTGGTATCCATGATCTCCGTAGGCCCCAAAAATGCCAGGGGCGTCAGTTCCTCATGGGCCTTTTCCATAAACGCATGCCAGATGCTGCCCGGATAGGATGCCCCCGTAAGCCCCGGAAGCTTTTTCGGCCTGTCATAGCCCACCCATACGCTGGTGGTGTAATATCTGGTATATCCCACGAACCATCCGTCCTTGTTATCGTTGGTGGTGCCCGTCTTACCGGCACTGACCATCTCCGATATCCCCAGTCCCTTTCCGGTACCCTCGGTGATGACTCCCTCCAGGATATCCGTCATGGCCCGGGCCGCATTGGTCTTGTAGATGACCTCCTCGGTCTGATCCGCCTGATATATGAGATTGCCGTCCGCGCCGGTTATCTTAACTATGCATCCGGGCTCCCGGTACTTTCCGTCATTTTCCAGGGTGGCGTAGGCCTTGGCCATCTCCAGCGGAGATACCCCGTTGGTAAAGCCTCCCAGTGCTATGGCCAGCCTGTTGTCATTTTCGTCCAGCCTGCTGAAATTCATGGCCTTCAGGTAGGTCAGTCCCATCTCCGGGGTCAGCTCATCCATGAGCTTGTAGGCCACTGTGTTTTTGGACTTTTCCACGGCCCGGCGCAGAGTCATCTGGCCCTCATAATACCCATCCGCATTGGAGGGCCCGTCCTCTATCTCGGAGTCATCCACTATGGTGTCCGCCGTATATCCCCTCTCCAGCATGGGAGTATAGATGAGCACCGGCTTGATGGAGGACCCGGGCTGACGGTAGCTCTGGTAAGCACGGTTTAGGGTATAGCCGCTCACATCCTGGGACCGGCCTCCCACTATGGCACGCACCAGCCCCGTCACATTGTCGATACAGACTGCCGCACTTTGCAGGGTGTATATCCCCTCCTCGTTTGTCTCCGTAAAAGCGGCCAGCCCGCTATCCACCGCGCTCTGAAGCTCCTTCTGCAGGGCCAGATCCAGGGAAGTATAGATACGGTAGCCCCCGGTAAAAAGCTTGGAATTAGCCGCAGCGTAGGCCTCCTCGTAGGCCGCATTGTAAAGATTTCTGTCGTCCTCGTCCTCAAAGTCGGTCCGAAACTCAAAGCCCTCCTGAGCCATCAGGATCCTGGTGGCACAGTAATAGGTGTAGGTCTCCGCGAAATTGTTCTTTTTATATTTCGTGGTCTTGAGCTCTATCTTTTCCTTTTTCGCCTTCTCGTAGGTCTTTTGCGAGATGACCTTGTCCTCCATCATCTGCTTTAGGATACGATTACGGCGCTTCATGGTCCGCTTGAAGTGGTTTAGCGGATCGTAGTAATTCGGGTTGTTGGGGATGGCACATAGAAATGCCACCTGCGAAAGGGACAGGTCACCCACCGTCTCGGAAAAATAGCCCTGAGATGCGGCCTCTATCCCATAGTACCCGTTCATAAAATAAATATTGTTCATGTAAAACTCCAGGATCTGATCCTTGGAGTACTTTTTTT
>JAILEN010000118.1 GCA_024687655.1 Lachnospiraceae bacterium
CCCTTATTATCGGCGGCGGTATGGCATACACCTTCTTAAAGGCTCAGGGCAAGGAGATCGGACTTTCACTTTGCGACGATTCCAAGATCGACTACTGCAAGGAGATGATGGATAAGGCTGAGAAGCTTGGAAAGAAGATCCTTCTTCCCGTTGATGCAGTTACCATCACTGATTTCCCCAATCCCATAGACGGACCCGTGGAGACAGCAGTTTACGATTCAGACAGCATGCCCGATGACAGAGAGGGCTGCGATATCGGACCCAAGTCTGCTGAGATGTTTGCAAATGAGGTCAAGAGCGCCAAGACAGTTGTCTGGAACGGACCCATGGGTGTATTCGAGAACCCCACCCTTGCAGCAGGCACCCTTGCAGTTGCCAAGGCCCTTGCCGACACGGATGCCACCACCATCATCGGCGGAGGCGATTCTGCAGCAGCTGTCAACCAGATGGGCTTCGGTGACAAGATGAGCCACATCTCTACCGGCGGCGGCGCATCCCTTGAGTTCCTCGAGGGCAAAGCGCTTCCCGGAGTTGAGGCTGCTAACGATAAATAATTTAAACTAAGCACGAGGACGGATATTATATATTTGAACGATTTAGCGACGCGCTTGGCGAATTCGAGCCGGAGTAGCGTCGAGGAGTGCTAGCGAAGCGATCGCGCCGCAGACGCGTTAAACGCAGGCGAAGAATGAGCCTAGCAGCAAAGCGACTAGTGAAAATATATAATATCGGACGAAGTGCGTAATGATAGAAAAGGAGAAATATCATGGCAAGAAGAAAGATAATAGCAGGTAACTGGAAGATGAACAAGACTCCTTCCGAGGCAAAGGCACTTTGCGAGGAGCTCCTTCCCTTGGTAAAGAACGATGACGTTGATGTAGTATTCTGCGTACCCGCAGTTGACATCACCACAGTGGTAGAGGCAGTTAAGGGCTCTAACGTTAAGGTTGGTGCTGAGAATATGTATTTCGAGGATTCCGGCGCATACACAGGCGAGATCTCAGCCAAGATGCTTTTAGATGCAGGCGTTGAGTATGTCATCCTGGGTCACTCCGAGAGACGTGAGTACTTCAAGGAGGACGATGAGCTCCTCAATAAGAAGGTTAAAAAGGCATTCGCCGAGGGTCTCACCCCCATCCTCTGCTGCGGCGAGACATTGGAACAGCGTGAGATGGGCGTTACCATCGACTGGATCCGTCTTCAGATCAAGTCCGACCTGGTTGGCGTACCCGCTGATGACGTAAAGAAGCTTGTCATCGCTTACGAGCCCATCTGGGCTATCGGCACAGGCAAGACCGCTACATCAGATCAGGCTGAGGAGGTCTGCAAGGCTATCCGTGACTGCATCGGCGAGATGTATGATGCGGCTACAGCTGAGGCAGTACGCATCCAGTACGGCGGATCCGTTAACGCAGGCAATGCAGCAGAGCTTTTTGCAAAGCCCGACATCGACGGCGGCCTGGTAGGCGGCGCAAGCCTCAAGGCTGACTTTGGCAGCATCGTTAATTATTAAGAGTATTTACAGGAGCTTTCAATGAGCAAGGTTGCGATTCTTACAGATACTAACAGCGGGCTGTGTCCCGATGATGAAAAGGGGCTGGGCATCTTCGTGATGCCCATGCCTATGTATATTGATGACACTCAGTATTATGAGTATGTTGACATCGACAAGCCACAGTTTTTTAAGATGCTTGAGACGGCGGATCATGTCACCACCTCCATGCCCCCGGCGGGAGATGTGATGGACAAGTTCGAGGAGCTTCTTAAGGATCATGATGAGGTGGTCTACATACCCATGTCCAGCGGGCTTTCATCCAGCTGTTCCACGGCGTACATGCTTGCTGATGATTTTGATGGCAAGGTTCACGTGGTTGATAACCAGCGTATTGCTGTGACTATGAGACTTTCGGTCATGGAGGCCAAGGCACTGGCAGACCAGGGAAAGAGCGGTAGTGAGATCCGTGAGTACCTTGAGGACCACAAGATGGAGTCCTCCATCTATATTACAGTGGCCACCTTAAAGTATCTGAAAAAGGGCGGCAGACTTACACCTGCAGTGGCGGCTCTGGGCACCATTTTGCGTATTAAGCCTGTGCTTCAGATCCAGGGAGATAAGCTGGACACCTTTGCCAAGGCACGCACCATGAAGCAGGCCAAGGACATCATGCTTGATGCCATTGAAAGCGACCTTACACACCGTTTTGGCGCCGCGGCGGGAGAGGGCTGTGTCATCTCCATAGCTCATACTCAAAATGAGGGGGAGGCCCAGGAGTTTAAAAAGGAAGCCGAAGCGCGTTTCCCCGGACATACTATCCAGATAGATCCGCTCCCCCTTTCCATAGCATGCCATATAGGGCCGGGAGCACTGGCCATTACGGTATCAAAGAGTTTTTTAGATAAGTTTTGATCAGGAGGAACACATGGTAAAAGCAGTTGTAGGCGCCAACTGGGGCGATGAGGGCAAGGGCAAGATCACGGATATGCTTGCCGAAAAGGCGGATTTTATCGTCAGATTCCAGGGAGGTGCCAATGCGGGACACACCATAGTCAACGATTACGGCAAGTTTGCGCTTCACACACTTCCTTCGGGAGTATTTTACGATCACACCACCAGTGTTATCGGTAACGGCGTGGCTCTCAATATCCCGGTTTTATTTAACGAGATCAAGTCAATTACGGACAAGGGAGTGCCCAAGCCCAAAATAGTGGTATCCAATCGTGCGCAGATAGTCATGCCTTATCACATCCTCTTTGATGAATATGAGGAGGAGAGACTGGGCAAGGCATCCTTCGGATCCACCAAGTCCGGTATCGCTCCTTTTTACTCAGACAAATATGCCAAGATCGGATTCCAGGTCAGCGAGCTTTTTGATGATGACCTGCTTAAGGAAAAGATCCCGAGAGTATGTGCACAGAAGAATGTGATATTAGAGCACCTTTACAAAAAGCCGCCTATTGATGAGGCAGAGCTTTTAAATACACTTCACGAGTATCGTGATATGGTGGCTCCTTATGTTACGGATGTGTCGTTGCTTTTGGATCAGGCTATTAAGGATGGCAAGACCATACTTTTGGAGGGACAGCTTGGTACACTCAAGGATCCCGATCATGGTATCTATCCCATGGTCACATCCTCATCCACTTTGGCAGCATACGGTGCCATAGGGGCAGGCATACCTCCCTATGAGATCAAACAGATCGTAACGGTTGTCAAGGCGTATTCCTCTGCTGTAGGCGCAGGCGCTTTTGTCAGTGAGATCTTTGGTGATGAGGCGGATGAGCTGAGACGCAGAGGCGGTGATGGCGGAGAGTTTGGTGCTACTACGGGACGTCCCAGACGTATGGGATGGTTCGACTGCGTGGCTACAAAGTACGGCTGCAGACTTCAGGGCACAACTGACGTTGCGTTTACTGTTTTGGATGTGCTGGGTTATCTGGATGAGATCCCTGTCTGCACAGGTTACGAGATCGACGGTGAGGTCACCACGGAGTTTCCTGTTACTTCCAAGCTTGAAAAGGCAAAGCCGGTACTGGAAAAGCTGCCGGGATGGAAGTGCGAGATCCGCGGTATCACCAATTATGCTGATCTGCCGGAGAACTGCCGTAAGTACATCGAGTTCGTGGAGGAGCACATCGGGTATCCCATTACCATGGTCTCCAACGGACCGGGTAGACACGATATTATTCTTAGATAAAGATTCTTCGGGCTTTGCCCTCAGAATGACATGCACCTTTGTCATCCTGAGCGAAGCGAAGGATCTTAAAAGGATGGATTTATAGTATGAAGAAGATCAGACAGATCCTGGCGCTGGTGGGAGTGGTGCTGTTGGTGGGGCTGTACGTCGTCACCATCGTGTTCGCACTTTTGGACAATCCTCAGACCTTTCATATGCTGGGGGCATCCATAGCGGCCACGGTCATCATCCCGGTGATCATATGGGTCATAGGTATATTTGTAAAGTTGGACAAAAAAGATAAAGAAGAAAGTGTTTAGAAAGAACAGCAGGTGTTTACAGCACCTGCTGTTTTCTGTTATAATACTGTGGACTTTGTATAGTTTTTTAGAAGGCAGATTTGAATGGAAGAAAACAGACAGAAAATCGAAATGTTCAGGGTGTCACACATACTGATACTCGTCATATATACCTTCTTTTCCATAGTTCTCATCGGAGAGAGTATCCTCCTGGGATGGGAGCTTTGGGCTATTCCGCTTGTGGTTGTTGGTATAGGTACCAGCTGGTGGATGCACATCAGTCAGTACGTGCCGGAAAAGCCCAGGCTGTGGTTTTATGCCACGCTTTGGATGACTGAGTTTTTCTATTACGGCATCCATCTCACCAGCATGTATGACATGTCGGTTATAATGGCGGGCGTCATGATCATCTTCGGTATGACCGGCATACTCCAGATCGTCACCTTTGCCCAGGTTACGTATTTTATCACATATTTCTATAATATTTTTGTCATGCTAAGTGACGATAGCACGGTATGGGATTCGGTGATCGTCACCCGGACCCTGCTACATATCGTTGTAGTACTTATAATAGGCTATTTCGTCAGGATCATAGTCCATGAATGGGAAGCAGCTACCAAGGTTGCGGATGACAAGATTTTGAATCTGCAGCAGGCTACCCACAGGATGGATGACTTCCTGGTCAACGTATCACATGAGATCAGGACTCCCGTCAATGCGGTGATAGGTGTTACCACGGTGCTTATGGATAAAAAGGACCGCGATATTGACGACGTGAAGGGACTGAATGCGGTGAATCTGGCAGGTCATCGTATAGCAGAGCAGATCGGCGACATCCTGGATTATACCGAGATCGATATGGACAAGCTGGTGGTGACCAACGAAACCTATATGATGGCCTCATTGCTCAACGATCTGGTTACTGAGTTGACGGCCACATTTTCCACTGATCTGGAGCTTATCATCGATGTGGATGCCAAGCTGCCCAGAGCACTGTCAGGCGATCCGGTTAAGATCAAAAAGGTTATGAGACACCTCATAATTAACGGACTGAAGTTTACCAAGTCAGGCGGTGTCTATGTGCATATCTATCCCCAGAAGAGAGTCTATGGTATCAATCTCTGTATCGAGGTCAAGGATACCGGCTCAGGCATGAGCAAGGAAGAGATAGATCATGTATTTGAGGGCTTTTACCAGTCTGACTCAGGGCGCTCACGCAGTATCAGCGGACTGGGTCTGGGCACATCCATAGTGTATGGTTTTGTCCGTTCCATGGGTGGCTTTTTGACCATTGACTCCCAGGTGGATATTGGTACTACGGTTACGGTCAGTATCCCCCAGTATGTGGTGGATGAGTCCTGCTGTATGGCCATCAGCAATATTGGTTCACTTTGCATTGCATCACTGTTCAGATACCGTCAGTATTCGGATCCACAGGTTCGTGCATTTTATAATGACATGGTGTTGAACCTGGCCGGGGGACTCAATCTTGCCTTTTACCAGGCTGAGTCCATGGACAACCTGAGGGACCTTTTGAAAAAATACAAGCTCACCCACCTGTTCATAGGTGCGGAGGAGTATTATGCCGAGCCCTCATTCTATGAGAGGACGGCCAGGGATACCATGGTTGTGGTGGTGGCGGATGAAAAGTTCGAGCCCAGGGAGAATACCAAGGTCATCATCATCAGAAAGCCCTTCTATTGCTTCCCTGTGATCAAGATCCTCGAGACCAGCCAGGAGCAGCTGAAACCAGAAAAGGATGACAGACGTATGATCACGCCATGGATCCACGCCCTGGTGGTGGACGATGAGCCCATGAACCTCATTGTGGCTGAAGGTATCTTTAAAAAGTACTGCATGGATGTTACCGTTGCCAATTCGGGAATGGAGGCCATTTCCCTTTGCAAGGTCCATCCCTACGATATCATTTTCATGGACCATATGATGCCGGAGATGGACGGCATAGAGGCCATGCGCAAGATTAAGGCACTTCGACCCGGGTCCATGGGCAAAAAGGAGACACTTTTTATCGCACTGACTGCCAACGTGATCAGCTCTGCCAGGGATATGTTCATAGCTGAGGGCTTTGACGGGTTTGTAGCCAAGCCCATCGAGATCATAGAGCTGGAGCGCGTGCTGAAGCGCCTGCTGCCTGCCTCTGCCATTCAGTATGTGGACGAAAAGATCCTCGAGCGCTCCGCCAAGCCTGCACATAAGGCTACAGAGCCTCAGAAGGAGGAGCCCAAGGAGGATAAGAAAGAGGATCCCGATGGCTTTGATTCCCTGAGAAAAGCGGGACTCAATGTGGATGAGGGCATTTCCTATTCCCAGAATGACCCCGGTTTTTACGAGATGATCCTCAGGGAGTACGGCACCAAGGCGGCGGACAAGAAAAAAGAGCTGGAGGACTTTTACGCGGCTAAGGATTGGGATAATTATACCATCCGCATCCATGCCCTTAAGAGCACCTCCAAGATGATCGGGGCCATGGATCTGTTTGAGACAGCCAAGGACCTTGAGGCTGCTTCAAAGGAAAAGGATGAGGAAAAACTTGCGGGACATGGGGACTGCATGAAGAGATACGATGAGGTGGCGACGGCCATTTTGGAGTATCTCGGGGACAAATGATCGGATCATATCCGGAGGTATCACGTTTGGACAAGATTAAAAATCTTTTCAAAAGAATATATGATGAGGAAGCGCGCGACATACAGGAGAGACTGTTTTTTGTCATCTGCGTGGTGGGACTTATTTCCTATGCTGCCACCATTGTGACTTCATTCTTTATCGGTGAGTCATATTTTAATATCCTTATAATGTTCGCGGGGCTGTTGCTGTTTTTGGGCATTACCGTGCTCACCTTCAAGTACAAGAGGGTGAAGCTGGGTGAGTTTTTGATATCCTTTTTGATGGTGTACGTGATGCTGCCGCTGATATTCTTCACCGGAGGCGGTATATACGGGGGAGCCCCCATGTGGTTTTTGTTTGCGTTGCTATTCGTGAGCATGGCCATACACGGCAGGATGCAGATCTTTTTCCAGATCAGCTGTGCAGGCGTGGCATTGGTGAGTTACCTGATAGCCTACAGGAATCCGGATCTGGTCACTTTCCATACTATTGATACTGCCTATGCGGACTCATTTACCCAGATCATGATCATAGGTCTGATGATAGTTTTCATCACCAGCCTGACACTTTCCATGTACCGCAGTGAAAACGATAAGGCCAAAAAGCAAAAGGAAGAAATCGATGCGCTTAACCGTGCACAGAACAGGTTCTTTTCTTCCATGAGCCATGAGATAAGGACACCTATCAATACTATTATCGGATTAAACGAGATGATCCTCAGGGAGAACATTTCCGATGAGATTGCGGAGGATGCCAATAATATCGAGTCGGCCTCCAAGATGCTTTTACAGCTGATCAACGATATCCTGGATATGTCAAAGCTGGAGGCGGGAGAGATGAAGATAATCCCTTCCATGTATTCCACCACAGACTTTATCTCGGAGCTGGTGGGTATGTTCTGGCTTCCCACCAAGGAAAAGGGACTTGAGTTCATCGTTAACGTGGATCCTACCATGCCAACCATGCTTTTGGGTGATGAGATCAGGATACAGCAGGTCATCATCAATATTATAAATAACGCCATCAAGTACACCAAGGAGGGCTCCATCACCCTTTCGGTGCAGTGTGAGCGTACAGGTTCCGGCAATGCCAACATCACCTTTTCTGTATCCGATACCGGTATCGGTATCAAAAAGGAGAATATGCCTCATCTGTTCTCTGCATTTTCCAGAGCTGATGAGGAGGAGAACAAGTACGTTGAGGGTACCGGCCTGGGTCTTTCCATAGTTAAGCAGCTGGTGGATCTTATGGGAGGCGAGGTTACGGTCAACAGTATTTATACTCAGGGCTCGACCTTTATCATCTCCATTCCCCAGCTCATAGCCAATAATGACGAGATAGGTGAGCATGACTTTATGAACC
This sequence comes from Lachnospiraceae bacterium, assembly GCA_024687655.1. Lineage (GTDB taxonomy): Bacteria > Bacillota > Clostridia > Lachnospirales > Lachnospiraceae > JAILEN01. Next base: position 7,964 of record JAILEN010000118.1, read on the forward strand.
GTCACTCCGCCAATCGCAGGGAGGATTATTATCAGACCTTTGAGGCTCCCGATGCCAAGGTGCTGGTAGTGGATGACAACCATGCCAATATCCTGGTTATCAAAAAGCTCTTACGTGATACCAAGGTTTCCATAGACTGTGCCGAAAGCGGTGCTGAGGCTCTGTCACTGACCCTGGTGAACTCCTACGATGTGATATTCATGGATCACCTCATGCCTGAGATGGACGGTGTGGAGTGCCTGCACAAGATGCGTGATCAGCTGGGCGGTATGAGTAAAAATGCCAAGGTGGTTGCACTTACGGCCAATGCCGGCAGTGACAGGGAGATGTATTACCTCAAGGAGGGCTTTGACGCATATCTTTTAAAGCCTGTCAGCGGAATGGATGCGGAGCGTATGCTTTTATCCATGCTTCCGGAGAATTTGGTGCGTCTCATCAATGCAGATGCCGAGCTTTTGGTGGAGCACGGTGAGCATACCTATATCAGGAATAAAAAACGCCCGCTGGTCATCACCTCCGAGAGTGTATGTGACCTGCCCAGGGAACTCATAAATGAGTACAATATTCCCATCATATCCTACGGGATTCATACCGAGGAGGGATATTTCATAGACGGCAAGGAGACGGATTCCAAGGGCGTCATAGATTATATGGAGCACAGGGGCAAGGTGGCACATTCCGAGTCACCCACGGCTGCGGAGTATGAGGCATTTTTTGCTGAGCAGCTGGCTCATGCCAACAACGTTTTGCATATCACCATGACCAAGGGCCTCAATCCTTCTTCCTATTCCGAGGCTTCAGAGGCTGCCCAGTCATTTGAAAATGTTACGGTTATAGATTCCAAGAACTTCTCATGCGGTATGGGTATTGTCACCCTGGAGGCTGTGAGACTGGCCTATGAGGGAGTCCCCGTGGATGGAGTGATAGCCCGGCTGGAGGAGTTTTTAGACAGGGTACAGACCAGCTTCATGGTGGACAGCCTGGAGTATATGAAGAGGGCAGGCAGGCTTTCAGGCATTATCACCTCCTTTGCCAATGCCTTTATGGTGCACCCGTCACTTTTGCTTTCAAACGGTGATATCAAGGTAAGGCAGGTGTATTTCGGAGTTCGCAGACGGGCCTGGAGGAGATTTATTGCTTCAGCTCTGTTCTCAGCACGGAATCTGGACCGCAGCAGGCTTTTTGTGGCCTATGCGGGACTGGATGAGGATGACCTCAAGTATATCAGGGCAGAGATAGAAAAGAGGGAAACCTTTGAGGAGATAATCTTCATGGAGGTATGCGCATCCATAGCTACCAACTGCGGACCCGGATCCTTTGGACTGATGTTCCGTAACTATTAATATATTTGGAGGGGAGAAATGTATAACATACTTGTTGTTGACGACACAGAGATCAATCTCATGATGACCGAGCGGCTGCTTGAGGGCATGCCGGTGTCACTGGATACCGCCACCGGTGGTGAGGGAGCCCTTGTATATCTCAGACAAAAGGCCTATGATCTGTGCCTTTTTGATTATCAGATGCCCGGTATGAGCGGCATCGAGCTGTTAAATGCCATGCGTGAGATGGACGGCGTCAATTCAGACTGCAAGGTTGTTGCCATGACAGGCACCGAGGATGACAATGCCGCTGATTTCTTTTTGGATCTGGGCTTTGATGAGTTTGTCAGAAAACCCCTTAAAAAGGAAGATCTGTTTTTGATCCTTTTTGAGATGCTGGACGATCCGATCTTTGACGAGGGCGTCTTTGAGATCTCTCAGGAGGAACTGGAAAAGATCCCTGAGGGCATCAGGGAGATCGGTGATATAGATTATGTTACCGGTGTGAAAAATGCCGGCTCGGCTGAGGACTTCATCTCCGCCATCAAGATCTTTTGCAGGGCCATAGACCAGACATCGGATGAGATCGAAAAGGCATTTGACAGAGGGGACATGAAGACCTATACTATCAAGGTTCACGGACTTAAGAGCACGGCCCGTATGGTGGGTGCCTTTGATGTATCCGATATGGCTGCCGATCTGGAGGAGGCTTCCAAGTCCATCGAGCACCATGATCTGTCAGAGGAGACCAACAGGCTTTTGAGTGTATACAGGTCACTTCACCAAAAGATCAAGTCTGCCATGACCGAATGCCAGAGGGATGAGGTCCAGCAGAAGAGGATAGAGGATGCCTACGCTACCCTCAAGGATTATGCGGATACCGAGGATACTGATCTTATCGAGCTCATTTTAGGCGCCATGGAGCATTATGATATGCCCCGGGAGGATGCGGACAGGTTTGGTCGTATCAGGCAATATCTTTTGAACTTTGATTTCGATGCAATAAAGAAGACGTTGGAGGAGGTCTGATGAGTAAAAAGGACACGGTTCTCATTGTCAGTACCCAGGAGAACTTCTTTGTTAACGGCATCGAGTTCAAGCTTAAAAGCTTTGGCTTTGAGGGGATCTTTGTTCCCACTGACTTTGAGGCTTTGATGGAATACAGTGATCATGCTGATCTGATCATATACTATATGGATGAGCATGTTTATGAGCACGTTAAGCTGCATTCCCTTTTCAAGGATATGGTCTTGATTCAGAAAAAGCAGCTCATCCTTATCGGTGAGCGCACGGAGTATGAGGCTGTTACCAGGGATGTATCCGACAAATACATCCTGAAGTGGTTTGAGCGTCCCTTTGACATGTTAGAGCTTATGAATCTGGTGGGAGCCTATTTCAGGGGCGAGACCGAGGTGGATATCAGCCAAAAGCATATCCTCATAGTGGATGATGATGTGACCTATATGGAGATGCTGAAAAACTGGCTCAAGGACGAGTATCTGGTCACCCTGACGCCATCGGCGGTAAAGGCACTTCCTTATTTACAGAGGAAGAGGATGGATCTGGTGCTTTTGGACTACGAGATGCCCGACATGTCCGGACCGGAGTTTTTGAAGCAGCTTCATGATGCGCCTGTGAACAATGATATACCGGTCATGTTTTTGACGGGTCACCAGGACAAGGAGAGCGTACTCAATGCACTGGGACAAAAGCCGGTGGCTTATATGTTAAAAACCATCGACAACAAGACTCTGCACAAAAAACTGGGAAGCTTTTTTAACTCCCTGAAGAACAAGCAGAAAAAAGAAAAAGAAAAAGACGACAATTAAAGGATGGAATGAATTATGGCACTTTTAGATGAATGGAAAAAAATTGCTTACGACGAGACCAAGGACAGAAACACCTTAAAAAAGATCTGGGATGATTATTTCATCAAGGAAAAGGAGACCTATGCGAAGCTTCTTTCAAACCCTGATGAAAAGGTATCCGGTACAGTTAAGGAGCTGGCTGAAAAATACGAGCTTACCCTTATGGAGATGACCGGTTTTTTAGATGGTATCAACGACAGCCTGGTGGAGAGGAACCCCCTGGAAACCATGGAAGAGGATACCACGGTTTCGCTTGATTTTGATAACGAAAAGCTGTACAAGAACATGGTCCGTGCAGGGGCTGACTGGCTCTATGAGCTTCCCGAGTGGGAGAGCATTTTTGACGAAGACAAGAGAAAGGCGCTCTACAAAGAGGAGAAGGCCTCACATACCTATCACAAGACCGTCAAGGTTGGCAGGAACGATCCCTGTCCCTGCGGCAGCGGTAAGAAGTACAAGCAGTGCTGCATGAAAAAGGACCAGGAGGCCGAGCGTCAGAAGCTGGCCGAGCTTAATATGTAATAATCCCGGGCATTTGTATCGTCAGGATTAAGGAGGAAAAATAAATGAAGATCACACTTAAGGATGGCTCCGTCAAGGAGTATGGAGAGGTAAAAAGAGCCATTGATGTCGCATATGACATCAGTGAGGGGTTGGCAAGGAATTGCTGTGCAGCCAGGGTAGACGGCAAGGTAGTGGACCTGCGCACAGAACTTACGGGGGACTGCACATTGGAACTTTTGACAGTCACGGATCCCGACGGTCTGAGGACTCTTCGTCATACCACATCCCACGTCCTTGCACAGGCTGTCAAGAATCTCTATCCCGATGCCAAGCTTGCTATCGGACCCGCCATAGACGAGGGCTATTACTATGATTTTGACATGCCTTCACTTTCCCGTGAGGATCTGGACAAGATTGAGGCCGAGATGAAAAAGATCATCAAGGCTGGAGCGGAGCTTAAGTATTTTGAATTGCCCCGTGCCGAAGCCATCGAGCTTATGAAAAAGAGACAGGAGCCCTACAAGGTTGAGCTTATCGAGGATCTGCCTGAGGATGCCACGATCTCTTTCTATGAGCAGGGAGACGGTTTCGTGGATCTCTGCGCCGGACCTCATATCATGAAGATATCCAAGTCCATGATCAAGGCCTTCAAGCTCACATCTTCCTCAGGCGCTTACTGGAGAGGTGATGAACACAATCCCATGCTGACACGTATCTACGGCACGGTGTTCGGCACCAAGGAGGAGCTTGATGTTTATCTGGAGGAGCTGGCTGAGAGGAGAAACCGTGACCACAACAAGCTGGGCCGTGAGATGGATATTTTCACCACCGTTGATGTCATCGGTCAGGGACTTCCCCTGATCATGCCCAAGGGTACCAAGATCATCCAGAAGCTCCAGAGATGGATCGAGGATCTGGAGGATTATGAGTGGGGCTATGTGCGTACACGTACACCTTACATGGCCAAGTCCACTCTGTACAAGATCTCCGATCACTGGTATCACTACAAGGACGGCATGTTCTTAATGGGAGATGAGGATATCTCCGAGGAGGATGCCAGACGCCAGGCGCAGCGTACGGTCCATGGTATCGAGGACTTTTCTTCATTGGAGCAGGATGAGGACAAGGATCTGTATGCGCTTCGTCCCATGACCTGTCCCTTCCAGTACTTTGTTTACAAGGCACGTCCCAAGTCATACCGTGACCTGCCTTACCGTATGGGAGAGACCTCCACGCTTTTCAGAAATGAGTCTTCAGGTGAGATGCACGGACTGACCCGTGTGAGACAGTTCACCATCTCCGAGGGACATCTGGTATGTACTCCGGAGCAGATCGACGAGGAGTTTAAAAACTGTGTCAATCTGGCCAAGCATTGTCTGACCACCCTGGGACTGGAAAATGACGTGACCTACCGCATGTCCAGATGGGATCCGGAGAATCCCGACAAGTATCTGGGTACTGCTGAGGACTGGGACCGTGTGGAGGGTGCCATGAGGGAGATCCTTGACGAGATCGGACTGGACTATACCGAGGAGACCGGCGAGGCCGCTTTCTACGGGCCTAAGCTGGATATCCAGGCGAAAAACGTATACGGCAAAGAGGACACCATGATCACGGTTCAGCTGGATATGTTTTTGGCTGAGCGCTATGACATGAGCTACATCGACAAGGATGGACAGAAAAAGCGTCCTTACATCATACATCGTACCTCCATGGGCTGCTACGAGCGCACACTGGCATGGCTTATCGAGAAGTATGCCGGCAAGCTGCCTACATGGCTCATGCCTGAGCAGGTACGCATACTTCCCATTTCCGAGAAGTATTTTGACTATGCTGACAAGGTATTTGCCGAGCTTCGTAAAAACGGCGTAGACGTTACCGTGGACAGACGCTCGGAAAAGATCGGCTTCAAGATCCGCGAGGCACGTATGGACAAGCTTCCCTACATGCTGGTAGTGGGAGAAAAGGAAGAGGCAGACGGGACAGTTTCCGTCAGGAGCCGTTTTGCAGGAGATGAGGGAGTTAAGCCTTTACAGGAATTTATAGACAGCCTCTGCGAGGAGATCCGGACCAAGGCCATCAGGCAGGAAGAACCCGACAAAGATGAGAAATAGGCTGCTGTGCGTGATACTTATTGCGGTCTTATCTGTTTCCATGCTGGTGCAGGCGGCGGGTGAGATCAATCTTGACAAGGATATTTTTGTTGTTGAGACCAATATCGATGCCATAATGAAACAGGGCAGCCATGATTTCTTCGGCTACCAGCCGGTTACCGACGAGTTTCTGTTTTGGGTTGCCCATGATTATGGTGAGGACGTACTGAAAAAGATCGCCGAGAATAAAAACTACAGCGATCCTGAGGTCTGGTTTCAGATCACAGGCAAGTCAATCTATGTGCTTTATGACGAATACGCTTCCTTTGTTGGGATGGATGCATGGGATTATTCCCATGTGCACAGAGTAGAAAAGGAGGGTGATGTCAGCTTTGTTTTTTCAGGCGATGTGACCATCCATGAGGGAGCCGCCACCACCAATCACATGGATGAGGTGGGGGGCATAGACAAGTGCTTTTCATCCGATCTAATGGAGATCATGCAGGGTGCAGATGTGTTTGTGGTGAACAATGAGTTTTGCTACAGCACCCGGGGAGAGCCTACTCCCGGCAAGGACTACACCTTCAGGGCAGATCCCAGGAGGGTGGAGGCATTAAAGGAACTGGGCACGGATCTGGCCTGTCTGGCCAACAACCATGTTTTTGATTACGGAGCTGATGCTCTGACCGATACGCTTCAGATCCTGAGGGATGCCGACATGCCCTATATAGGAGCAGGGGAGAACCTGCAGGAAGCGGAGAGGATACAGTACTATATAGCTGGAGGCAGGAAGATAGCCATTGTAAATGCCACCCAGATTGAGCGGTCCACCACCTTTACCAGGGAGGCTACCGCCACCCAGTCAGGGGTTTTTAAAACCCTGCATCCGGAAAACTGTGTTCGGGCCATCAGGCGTGCCAAGCGCAATGCTGACCTGTGCCTGGTGTCGGTGCACTGGGGTACCGAGGGCAACGAATACTACGGAGGTGACCAGGTATCCCTGGCCAATGCCTTTGTGGAGGCAGGGGCTGACGCCATAATAGGAGGACATACCCACTGCCTGGAGGGCATAGAGTATATCGGTGACGTGCCTGTATTTTACAGCCTGGGCAACTACTGGTTTTCCACCTCGGCCAACATGCCGGGAGACTACGACACGGGACTTGCGGTGATCAAAGTATCACAGGATGGGAGGATCACTCCCTCATTTGTACCGGCCCGCTTTCACGTGGCAGTCACATCTCTTTTAACGGGAGATGAGGCACTCAGAGTATACGGTTATTTGGAGTCTGTTTCGCAGACCACATCCATAGATAAAAAGGGTAAGATCAAAAGGAGGTAACATGAGTAAGAAACCTACAGTATTGATGATTTTAGACGGCTTTGGAGTCAATGACAATCCCGAGGCCAATTCCATTGCCATTGCCAACACACCTGTCATCGACGGGCTCAAGGAGCAGTACCCCTGGCAGCTTGGCTATGCTTCCGGACTTGCGGTAGGACTGCCCGACGGACAGATGGGCAACTCCGAGGTTGGCCACATGAACATGGGCGCTGGCCGCATCGTATATCAGGAGCTGACACGTATCTCCAAGGAGATAGAGGATGGTGTCTTCTTTGAAAATGAGGCTTTAAAGCACGCCTTTGACAATGTAAAAAAGACAGGCGGCGCTGTCCATATGTACGGTCTGGTTTCAGACGGCGGCGTACACAGCCATATCACTCACATCTACGGTCTTTTGGAGATAGCAAAGCGCGAGGGCGTAAAGGATGTTTTCGTTCATTGCTATCTGGATGGCCGTGACACGGCACCCACATCGGGTCTTGGCTTTGTTCAGGATCTGGAGGCCAAAATGGCAGAGCTGGGAGTTGGTAAGGTTGCCACCCTTTCCGGACGTTACTATGCCATGGACAGGGATAACCGCTGGGATCGTGTGGAAAAGGCTTATCAGAACCTGACACTGGGTAACGGTGTTCAGGCAAACTCAGCTACAGAGGCTCTTGAAAAGTCCTATGCCGATGATGTGACTGATGAGTTTGTACTTCCCACCACCATTTTGACTGACGGAAAGCCCACCGCTGTGATCAAGGATGGCGATTCCATCATCAACTTTAATTTCCGTCCCGACCGTGCCCGTGAGATCTCACGCTGCTTCTGTTGTGAGGACTTCGACGGCTTTGACCGTGGACCTAAAAAGGATGTTGTATATATCTGCTTTACCGAATACGATGTGACCATACCCAACAAGGAGATCGCTTTCAAAAAGGTGGAGCTTACCAATACCTTCGGTGAGTGGCTGGCCAAGAACAATATGACCCAGGCACGTATCGCCGAGACAGAGAAGTATGCGCATGTTACCTTCTTCTTTAACGGAGGAGTGGAGGAGCCAAATGCAGGTGAGGACAGAGTTCTTGTTAATTCTCCCAAGGTTGCTACCTATGACCTGCAGCCTGAGATGAGTGCTCCCGAGGTTTGTGACAAGCTCTGTGAGGCTATACGTTCCGGAAAGTATGATGTGATCATCATCAATTTTGCCAATCCCGACATGGTTGGACATACGGGCGTCATCGATGCAGCAGTCAAGGCTGTAGAGACGGTGGATACCTGTGTGGGCAAGGCGGTTGAGGCTCTCAAGGAGATGGACGGCGTGATGTTCCTCTGCGCTGACCATGGTAACTGCGAGCAGATGATCGATTACGAGACAGGGGCACCCTGGACGGCTCATACCACCAACCCTGTTCCTTTCATCCTTATCAATGCGGATCCTTCCTACGGTCTGGATGAGGGCGGTAAGCTTTGTGATATCGTGCCTACGCTCATAGAGCTCATGGGCAAGGAGAAGCCCGCGGAGATGACCGGACGGTCACTGCTTATTAAACGATAGTCCGGACAGTCTGCTTCTGTGATGGGTGATGCTTTCACTAGTCGCTCCGCTTCTAAGTTCAGTGTTCGCCTACGCTTTTCCTCGGCTGGACATGTCGCGCGTCTCCGTAAGGGTCCAGCATGTATGTCGAACCTATGCAAGCATAGATCCGCCATACATCCTGCACCCTAACGGATCCGACGGTCACAGCCTCGGGCTACGGCTCCACTTCACTAAGAGCTGCGCTAAATCGTTCAAGCATTCACCCATTCACAGTCACCGGCTGTCCTCACAGAAAGGATAATAAATGAAAGAGTATACACCTGTGAAGAGCGGGAAGGTTAGGGAAGTATATGATATCGGGGAGCAGATGATCCTGGTGGCCACAGACAGGATATCGGCCTTCGATGTGATACTTAAAAATGTCATTACTGATAAGGGAGCGGTGCTCACCAGGATGAGCAAATTCTGGTTTGATTACACCGGGGATGTGATAAAAAATCATCTGATATCCATAGATGTTAATGATATGCCGGAGTTTTTCAGAAAGCCGGAGTTCGAGGGGCATGCCACCCTTTGCAAGAAGCTTGAGATGCTGCCCATCGAGTGCATTGTACGTGGATATATCACAGGTACGGGTTGGGCCAGCTATCAGGAGAACGGGACTGTTTGCGGTATTAAGTTGCCGGAGGGACTTGTGGAGTCCGATAAGCTGCCGGAGCCCATTTACACGCCTACTACCAAGGCCGATCTGGGTGATCATGACGAGCACATCACCTTTGAGGGAACGGTGGAGTGCCTGGAGAAGCTGTATCCCGGACGTGGACAGGAACTGGCAGAGACTTTAAGGGACAAGACACTGGCTCTGTATAAAAAGTGTGCCGACTATGCCAGAGAGAGGGGTATCATCATCGCAGATACCAAGTTTGAGTTTGGCCTGGATGAGAATGGCGAGGTTGTCCTGGGTGACGAGATGCTCACTCCCGACAGCAGCCGCTTCTGGCCCGTGGAGGGCTACAAGCCCGGGCAGAGTCAGCCGTCCTTTGACAAGCAGTTTGTCCGTGACTGGCTCAAGGCCAACCCCGAGAGTGATTACAACCTGCCTTCCGACATCATCGATAAGACCATTGCAAAGTATAAAGAAGCATATACGCTGCTTACCGGAGAAGAATTTTAAAAATAGATTCTTCGGGCTGCGCCCTCAGAATGACAGTTGTTTCCATTTGTCATCCTGAGCGAGCGCAGCGAGTCGAAGGATCTTTAGAAAGGGAGATACCATGGGAACAGACGGATATTTAAGCCCTCTTTCGGAGAGATATGCCAGCAAGGAGATGCAGTATATCTTTTCCCAGGACAAGAAATTCACCACCTGGCGCAGGCTCTGGATCGCTCTGGCTGAGACGGAGATGGAACTGGGCCTTAAAAACGAGGACGGCTCACCCCGTATCACACAGGATATGATAGATGAGCTGAAGTTACATCAGGATGATATCAACTATGATGTGGCCAGGGCCCGTGAAAAAGAGGTCCGCCATGATGTGATGAGCCACGTTTACGCATATGGACAGCAGTGCCCCAATGCTGCAGGCATTATCCATCTGGGAGCCACCTCCTGCTATGTAGGAGACAATACCGACATCATTATCATGCGCGATGGCCTGAGGCTGGTGCGCAAAAAGCTTTTAAACGTGATCGATGCCCTGGCAAAGTTCGCAGAGGAGTATAAGGATCTGCCCACCCTGGCATTTACCCATTTTCAGCCTGCACAGCCCACCACTGTGGGCAAGCGTGCCACACTCTGGATCAACGAGTTCATGATGGACTTAGAGGACGTAGACTATGTACTTTCCACATTGAAGCTTTTGGGCTCAAAGGGTACCACCGGCACCCAGGCCAGCTTCAAGGAGCTTTTCAATGATGATGACGAGATCATTGACAGGATCGATCCACTCATCGCAGAGAAGATGGGCTTTGATGCATGTGTTCCCGTATCCGGCCAGACCTACAGCCGCAAGGTGGATACCAGGGTTGTAAACGTTCTCGCCGGCATTGCTGCCAGCGCCCACAAGATGTCCAATGACATCCGCCTGCTGCAGCATCTCAAGGAGGTGGAGGAGCCCTTCGAGAAAAAGCAGATCGGATCCTCCGCCATGGCTTATAAGAGAAATCCCATGCGCTCTGAGCGCATAGCATCCCTCTCGCGTTATGTGATGATAGACGCACTGAATCCTGCCATTACATCAGCCACCCAGTGGTTTGAGCGTACCCTTGACGACAGTGCAAACAAGAGGCTTTCCATTGCCGAGGGCTTTTTGGCAACGGACGGCATTTTGGATCTGTGCATAAACGTCACCAATGGGCTGGTGGTCTACGACAAGGTCATAGAAAAGAGACTCATGTCCGAGCTTCCCTTCATGGCTACTGAAAACATCATCATGGATGGCGTTAAGGCAGGCGGCAACCGTCAGGAATATCATGAGAAGATCCGCCAGCTCTCCATGGAAGCCGGCAACACCGTAAAAAAGGAAGGCCGGGACAACGATCTTTTGGAGCGTATCGCTGCGGATGACTTCTTCGGGCTGGACCTGGCTGAACTTCAGACCTATATGAAGCCTGAAAACTATGTGGGCCGCGCCCCCTACCAAGTTGATGTATATCTTAAAGAGGTCGTTCATCCTCTTCTTGAGAATAATAAATCCGATCTTGGATTAGCTGCTGAAATTAACGTATAGACTACCAGTGAGCTAGAATAATAATATTGTTTGTGTAGATGGAGATATATCGAGCGATAATACTAATACCGTTTGCGAAGACCTTTAAGCGAGAGCGTTCCGAATACACTTTGTGCAGCCGTTAGGCATACGACTTTAGGAGTAGGCCTTACGGATGCTAAAAGGGATGAGGTAGAGCGGAGCGGGTCAAGCAAATGTGTATTAGTATTAGAGCGTAAATCAGTGCAAAACAAAGCAAACAATATTATTATTCGAGCGGACCAAAGGAGTAACCGTGCGTAAGAAGATCTTCCGAATGTCGGAGGACAAATTTGATCCGACACCCGGTCTAAAACTTGATACAGATAAGCTTTTGCTTTCAGGTATAGCCGGCGAGACCTTCGAAGGTTCTTTTGTTGTACGCAGTGACAGTGATCTGCCCATCCGCGGCATGGTCTATTCCACCAACCCATATATTACGGTGACCAAGCCCCGCTTCGAGGGAGAACAGTCCCGTATCACATTTGCCGCCACCCACAACGGCTTCTCCCACGGTGACGTTATCACAGGCTCATTTTATATCATTGCAAACGGGATAAACCGCGAGCTTCCCTATGAGATCACCTTTAATCAAAAGGCACCTACGGTAGAGGGTGTCACCATAAAAAGCCTTACGGATTTTGCGGATCTGGCCAGGGAGCACTGGCAGGCCGCACTGCGTTTTTTCTCATCGGATGCATTTTACGATGTGATAGAAAATGCACCGGTCCACACCAGGCTTTTGTATCGTGGATACAGGAGTGTCGGCATCACCTCTTTTTCCATGGAGGAATTTCTGGTGGCAGGCGGTCTGAAAAAGAAGCTTGCCTTTTCTGTTGAATGTGATGATGAGCTTTCATTTTACAATGTTGATGAAAATCAAAAGCATGTTATCCATATAAAAAAGAATTCCTGGGGATATATCCGGATCGAGGCTACCTGCGATGAGGATTTCATCTCTGTTGAAAGAGAGGATCTGGGATCGGAGTATTTTATCGGAAGTGAGCTGGAGCTTTCTTTTTATATCCATAAGGACATGCTCCATGCCGGCAAAAACTTCGGAGTCATAAATATACGGGGAGCCGGTATCACCAAGGAGATCCGCGTGATGGTCTCCATGGGATCCGAGGAAAAGTCCGAAAAGCATAAGGCTGTCATGGAGGAAAAGGCCAAAAGAGCCCGCCTCAGTCAGCTCTATATCGATTACAGACTAAAGGCCATCACTTCCGGAGATTTCTGCAACAGTTCCATAGAGATCCTGGATTCGCTGATCGAGACATATCCCGATGAGGCCATGTACAAGCTGCAAAAGACCCAGTGCCTCATTGTCAACAAAAACAGGCAGGAGGCTCTTTGGCTCATCACGGACTTAAAGCGTGAGATCGAGGATAAAAAGAGTACCGAATGGGCGTATCTTTTATATCTGTGTACCCTCCTTGAGCAGGAGGATACCTATGTGGATAAGCTGACGGCGGAGATCGAAGGCATACTTTTGGTTCATCCCGAGGACGTCAGGATATTCTGGTTCCTTTTGTTTTTGCGTACAGAGTACATCACGGATTCCAAGAGAAAGCTCAATGATATCAAAACATGGGTAGAGGCCGGATTTGAAAGCCCCTATCTTTTGATCGAGGCCTACAGGATCTATCTGTCAGACCCTTACCTTTTGAACGATTTTTCCCATTTTTCGCTTCAGGTGCTGATCTGGGCTGCCAGACACGGGCAGATCTCGGTGAACCTGGCGGAGCAGTTCCAGGATCTATTGCCGGATCAGAAGAAGTTTGATGAAAAGGTATACAGACTGGCCAGGTATATTTATGACAGATATCCTCAGAAGGATCTGCTCTTTGCCATAGTTTCTTATCTTTTGAAGTGTAACATGGCAGGCCAGGAGTATCTTTTCTTTTACAGGATGGCCATTGATAAGGAGATCAAGCTCACCGGATTGTATGAGGCTTTTATCATGTCCCTTCCGGAGGACTATGTGGAGAGACTGCCGGAGCTGGTGACCATGTATTTCAGATATGACAACAATCTGTCATATGATAAAAAAGCCTTTGTATATGCCAATGTCATAACCTACAAAAAGGATGATCCCAAGCTCTATGACCAGTACGCCAAGACCATTCAGCGCTTTTCACTGGAGCATATGGGAAAGGGCGATATAGACGACAACCTGGGCCTCTGCTATGCGGATGTGCTGGAGTCGGGAGTCATAGACCACGATATTGCAGTTGATATGGATACCCTGATCTTTTCCAACAAGATCATTACCCTTCATGACAATATCAACAACGTGGTTGTTTTCGAAGATGCACTCAGCCGCCCTCACAGGGCGCCCGTCCATGACTTCGGGGCCTTCGTACCCATTTTCACGGCGGATTATCAGGTGTTTTTGGAGACTGCGGATGGTCAGCTCATATCTGATCCCGGAGCCTACAATGTTCAGCCCCTTTTCAATACGGAAAAGTATCTGGATCGTCTCATTGCCCTGTCCAATGAGACCCTGCCTTATTTTTTACACAGGCAGTCAAGGCACAGGTCGCCGGATGAGTTTACCATCACGGAGCTGGACCGCATAGGTGATTTTTTGGATAGTGACAGCATTTCCGCAGAGTATAAGCTGCGCAGGCTTCCCTTTATGTCATCGGCCCTTAAGCTCCATGACAGGGAAGAGGTGATGATCGATTATCTGATCAAAAGCGGTGAGTATAAAAAACTGGATACGGAAACCGCAGCCCATGTGATGGATCTTTTGATAATTTCCGACAGGTATGATCAGGCATATGATCTGCTTTTGGACCATCACGGGATCACGGCTTCCTCCAAGTCCCTGCTTCGACTCATTACCGACAGATGCAAGAGGATGGGTGAGCAGACTGATGACTTTTTGATCTCCATGTGCGCATATCTGATGCAGCAGTATCTGTTCTCAGAGGCTACGCTTTCTTATCTTAACAGTTTTTATGTGGGTCCTACCCACCTGATGGAAAGCGTCTGGAAGTTCGCTTATGCCAATGAGCTGCCCACGGGTCTTATCGAGGAGAGGATCCTCACCCAGATGTTGTATACCGAGGATATGGATGAGACATCCGGAGAGATATTTGCGTCATATATGAAAAAGAGGGTCAGCCCCATAATTGTGGAGGCTTATCTGACATTTTGGAGCAGGATCTCCATCACAACAGAGAAAAAGGTGCCTCAGGAGGTGTTTGAGCATCTTTTGCCCATGTACAGCAGGGCCGACCGCCTTAATGACAGCGAGAGGCTGGCACTGTTAAAGCATCTGTGCAGGGAAAAGGAGTTAAGTGAGCAAAAGGAGCTTACTTTGGAAAAGCTGCTTAGAGAATACATGGTCAAAAATATTTACTTTGCATTTTACAGGGATGCTGACAGGCGCTTTATCGTCAGGTTCCATCTCTATGATAAGAGGTTTGTGGAGTATCACGGCAGGCCGGGCATGAACATATATATTTCCTATCGGGATGCCGACGGCAATGCCCATGAGGAGCGGATGCAGGAGATGTATGATGGGATCTACGTCAGGCAGTTTGTCATGTTTTTCGGTGAGAGCATCAGATACAGGATCTTTGACGACGCATCCCGTACCAACAAACTGACGGAGGGAGAGCTTTCCCTTTCCGACAACATCGACCAGGGCGAGCCGGGCAGGTACGGGCTTTTAAACCGCATGAAAAGCGATATATTATACCGCAACGAGCGGGAGCTTTTAGATGATATGACAGAGTATAAGAGGCTGGAGTTTTTGTCTAAACAGATATTTTATCCCATGACGAGGATGTAAAATGGGCAGTACGGTAAAAGACGAGCTTGCGGTGTATTACGGGCTGGATATCAGCGACAAATACGCCATGATAAGCTACTACCAACTGAATATGGATGCGCCGGCTACCATTAGTACCGTTGCAGGCTCAGAGGTGTTTTTGATTCCCCTCTACATCGCAAAGCGCCACGGCATGGCCCAGTGGTTTTTCGGTGATGAGGCCAGGCGACAGGTGGGGCTGGGACTGGCTGTGGGAGCAGACCGCCTCTATGAGCGTGCACTCCGCAGGGAAAAGGTCATTTTGGAGACCGAGGAGTTTCAGGCTGTGGATCTTCTGGTGATCTATCTGAGAAAGCTTTTATCCATGCCCGTGCCTCTGATGCGTGGAAGCTTTTTAAAAAAGCTCATCATCACCGTGGACGATCTGACCATGGAGGCCAAGGAGCTTTTTGCCCTTGTGATGCAAAAGCTTTCCATATCTGCGGACAAGCTGGGTCTCTTTGATTACAGGGAGAGTTTTTACTATTATGTTTTGAATCAGACGCCCTCACTTTTCATCCATGATGTTATGCTGTATCATTATGACGGCAATCATGTGAAAAGCTTCAGGCTACGCCGGGATCAGTCCTTTACGCCACAGATAGTCCATTTGGATCAGCGCGAGATAGGTCCTCTTTTGGATAATCTGGATGAGGCCTTTGCCAGAGTGGTGACGGATGACATGCAGGGAGAGTATATCTCCTCAGTCTACCTCACAGGTGATGGCTTTGACGGAGACTGGCTGAAAAAGTCTCTGGCTGTTTTATGCAGGGATCGCAGAGTATTTCTGGGTAAGAACCTGTTTTCAAAGGGCGCCTGTTATGCGGGGATGATACGTGACGGTAAAAAGGACTGGCCATTTTTGTTCATAGGAGACCATGAGCTGAAGGTCAATGTTTCCCTGAAGGTTTTGGACAGGAACGAGATGAAATTCATTACCCTTTTGTCGGCCGGAGATAACTGGTTTGACGTGAAGGGGGAATGTGAGGTAATATTGGACGGCACCAAAGAGGTGGAGCTCTGGATACAGCGTCCTGACAGCCGTCAGGCCACAGTGGAGCTATTGGAGCTCAATGACCTGCCTGAGAGGGAAAACAGGACCACCAGGCTTAGAGTACTTGTGGAGCCCGCCTCTGACAGGGACTTAAAGATCACTATCCGTGATCTGGGCTTTGGCGAGCTGGTGCGTTCCAGCGGAAAGGTCTGGGAGCATGATATCCATGTGAGTTTGGAGGATGGCATGTGGGCGAACTGATATATTGCAGGCATCCTATCGCCGCGAATCCTCTTTACATCGAGGATTCGTCACATAATATATATTCTCTGGAGGAGCTTTCCTACTATATCAGACAGAATCCCTATCTGGTCACGTCTGATCTCATGTCGGCGGAGCTGTGCGACTGGATCCGGGATGAGCTTTCGGATGAGGAGCTTTCCGAGCAGCTCAGTTTTGCCATGAATGAAAATGTTCCCCTGCATCTTTTTGTTACCAGGCTGTTATCCGGCTGCGGGTATCTGACCGCAAGGGAGATAAAGGATACCATCGATGTTATAGAAAAGCTGGAGAGCCTGTCGGATGATGAGAGAAAAAAGGTGCGATCAGATGAGCTTTTACGATCCGGCAAACTGATCGACGCCATATATGCCTATGACAGTATCCTGGGCTCAGGGCATGATATAGATGATGCCCTTTTTGCAGATATCTGTCATAACAAGGCCTGTGCATACGCCTGGCTGATGTTTTTCGAGGAGGCTTCGGAAAACTATGAGAAAGCCTTTGTGAAAAACAAGAGTGTGGAGTCACTTACGGGGATGCTCTTTTCTGCAGCCCTGATGGAGGATGACAGCAGGTTCAAGCTTTTGGTGGGGAAATACCATATCCCGGAGCCCAGACAGCAGGAGATAAAAGATGAGATCCAAAAGCTTTCAGATGCCGAAGAGGTAAAGGATTTTGAGGCTAAGCTTAAGAGACTCAGGGGAGATTACAGTGATCAGAGCGCTTATATGGAGCAGCTTCTGTACATTCTTTCCGGGTTCAGGGATGACTATAAGAGGATCAGCAAGAGTTGAGTTTTTTTAAGAAGAAAAACAAAAAGAAAGAAGAACTGGATGCTTCTTTTGACAGGGTTTTAAAGGAGATACAGGGGATAGACGAGTGGGATAATCCCCAAAAGATCGTCCACTATATCCTGGATTCCTGTGAGCAGATCATAGCGCTGACCAAGCAGATCCAGGCCCAGGATGCGGAGATAAACGTCCTGGCCCACTACATGGAGGACATCAATACCATCCGCAATCTGCCCAAGGTGAAAAAGGATGATCTGTATATTGTTGCGAAAAACATTGAGGATCTGGACCGGTCCAGAAAGAGTTATGAGGGCCAGTCCCCGCCTCTTACGGATGAGCAGTTCATGATGATAGCCGAGGATGAGGACAGGATACCCGATGTCATAAAGCGCATGCAGGATAATGAGCTCTACCAGTCAAAAGAGGCCAAGACCATGCACGCCCTGGAGGCTCAAAAGAGCGAGTATGATATCGAGAGGGATCAGATAGCGTCCTCCAACAGGCTTATAAAAAGGATTACCATCCTCATGTCCGTCACCTTCATGTCGTTTCTGCTTTTGTTTTTTATCTTAAGTCAGAATGTGAACCTGGACATATCCGGCTATATGCTGGTGCTTTTGTTTGCAACGGCCATGGGAGTCTTTATCATTTTTCTACGAGGCTCTCACAACAGGAAGCGTAATCTCAAGCTGATCCGTGAGACCAACAAGACCATTTCCGCACTCAACGTGGTGAGGATGAAGTACGCCAACGTCACCCGGGCCATCACCTATGAGCAGGAAAAATACGGTATCGCCACCGCGGCCGAGCTCAACTACCTGTGGGACAGGTACGGTCAGATGGTCAGGGCCAGGGAGCAGTATGCAAAGGATAACGATGATTACGACTATTTTATGGCCAGGCTCATGAGGCTTTTGGACAAGATCAGTCTGTATGATAAAAAGGTCTGGAAAAACCAGGTGGCTGCCATCGCTCACGTGGATGTGATGGACAAGCTGTATCACAGCCTCAATATCCGGCGCAAAAAGGTGATGCTCAGAAAAGATGAGAACCTCAACGCCGTAAAAAGTGAGCGCATAGAGATCGATAAGATGATGAAGGATCACAACTATTACACACCGGAAGTAATGGAGATCATCACCTCGGTAGACAAGATCTGCGGGATTTCCCTGGCAGATCTGAAGTGATCACACTGTCATCCTGAGCGTGATGAAGCTTCTGTCATAGCCAGAAGCCTGAAGAAGTCATCGGAGATGACTTCAACCAGATGAAGCTTCTGTCATAGCCAGAAGCCTGAAGAAGTCATCGGAGATGACTTCAACCAAGCGAAGGATCTTAAAAGAAAGGGGAAGAAACCATGAGAATGTACGATATCATCGAAAAAAAGAAAAGGGGTATTTCGCTTTCAAAGGCTGAGATCGAGTATTTTGTCAGAGGTGCCACAGACGGCTCCATTCCTGATTACCAGATATCGGCTCTTATGATGGCCATCTTTTTCAAAGGGATGGATCCTGAAGAGACCTATGAGCTTACCATGGCCATGGCCGCTTCTGGAGACATGCTGGATCTGTCAGCTATCGAGGGCATCAAGGTGGATAAGCACAGCACCGGCGGTGTGGGTGACAAGACTACTTTTGTCATCGCCCCCATGATCGCGGCTCTGGGTCTTCCCTTTGCAAAAATGTCAGGTCGTGGGCTGGGTCATACCGGAGGTACCATCGACAAGCTGGAGGCTTTCCCCGGCTTCAGGACCTCTATCTCCGAGACCAAGTTCTTTGACAACGTGGCCCGCCACAAGATCTCCGTGGTAGGACAGACCAAGAATCTGGCTCCCTGTGATAAAAAACTCTATGCACTCCGTGACGCCACAGCCACTGTTGATCAGATCTCCCTGATCGCCAGCTCCATTATGAGTAAAAAGCTGGCCAGCGGAGCTGATGCCATTGTTTTGGATGTCAAGGTTGGCAGCGGCGCATTCATGAAGACCAAGGAGGAGGCCAGAAAGCTGGCTGAGACCATGGTAAATATCGGCAATGCAGCCGGCAGAAAGGTGACTGCTGTACTTACGGACATGGACGAGCCTCTGGGATACGCAGTAGGTAACACCCTGGAGGTTATTGAAGCCATCGATGCTCTTCGCGGAGAGGGCCCCAAGGATCTAATGGAGGTGGTATATGCACTGGGCTGTCAGCTGGCTCTTTTATCCGGAGTCGCTCATACCCGTGATGAAGCTCTTGAGAAGCTTAACCGTGTCATTGATGACGGCAGCGCCTATGACAAGTTCTGTGAATTCATCCGCATCCAGAACGGTAATCCCGAGGATGTACCCCGTATGAGAGAGCTTTTGCATGTATCCGATGTAGAGGAGATCTTTGCGGAAAGCGACGGATATGTTTCAAAGATAAACGCTGAAATGATCGGCCATGCATCCATGGTACTCGGCGGAGGCCGGGCTGCCAAGGAGGACAGCATCGATCTGAATGTAGGCGTGGTGCTCCACAAAAAGGTGGGAGACTCCATTATTTCCGGTGAGTCCATCGCAACTATCTACGGCAATGATCCCAAAAAGGTCATGGTGGCCAAGGAGGAAGTGCTTTCTGCCTACAGTTTCACCAAAAACAAGGTGGATCGACCTGCAAAGATCTTAGAGATTATAGGAGAGAGATAATATTGGAAAAAACCATTGATATACCTTCAGACCATTTGGAAAATATTTTCGGTGAGTTTGATCACAACATTGCCATTATAGAGCGATCCCTTGGGGTGGATGTGGTAAACCGCGGTGACGGAGTCAAGCTCATTGGTGATGAGTCGGCAGTGATGGCGGCCGAGAATGTTATGGAGGAGCTTTTTTCCCTGTCAAAAAGAGGAAACAACATATCGGAACAAAATGTTAGATACGCTCTTTCCATAAAGGAAAACCTGGGAAACCATCCCATGGTAAAAATGGACGGGGAGATAATATGTCATACGGTAAACGGTAAGCCGGTCAAGCCCAAGACACTGGGACAGAAGGCCTATGTGGATGCCATCAAAAAACAGATGATAGTTTTCGGCATAGGTCCGGCAGGTACAGGTAAGACCTATCTTGCCATGGCCATGGCTATCACCGCCTTCAATGCCGGTGAGGTGAGCCGTATCATTTTGACCCGTCCCGCCATAGAAGCGGGAGAGAAGCTGGGCTTTCTGCCCGGAGACCTCCAGAGCAAGGTGGATCCCTATCTTAGGCCACTTTATGACGCCCTGTATCAGATCATGGGTGCCGAGAGTTTTTCACGGAATATGGAAAAAGGATCTATTGAGGTTGCACCTCTTGCATATATGCGAGGCAGGACACTGGACAATTCCTTTATCATTTTGGATGAGGCTCAGAATACCACCCCTGCCCAGATGAAGATGTTCCTTACCCGTATAGGTTTCGGTTCCAAGGCCATCATCACGGGAGACGAGACCCAAAAGGATCTGCCCAAGGATGCGGTATCGGGACTGGATGTGGCCACAAAGGTTCTGTCCAGGATCGATGACATCTCCATCATCAGACTGGACGGCAGGGATGTGGTGAGACACCCCCTGGTTCAAAAGATAGTAGGCGCCTATGAGGAATACGAGGCACATATGAAAAAGCGTGAGAAAAAAGGAGCTAAACGGAATTAATGGTTGCCGGCGAAAAGAGGATACCGCCCAAGCGGTTTGCGTATATAATTGCATTATTTATAGTGTCACTCATGGCAGTCATTTCCATGCTATACGGCAGGAGAGTGCTTTTAGATGAGATCATCGGCATCATAGCTTTATTCCTTTCATTTTCCATGGTTTTCATCATTGCACTTATCCAGCTTCGCAGGATCGGCAGACTGTCCTTTGACGGGACCACCTACAAGCGGGTATTCATCCTGGCATCCTTAAGCTGGGGTATCATAGTAGCTTCATCATATCTTCCGGTATATTTGGGACCGGTGATACTTACCAGTTTTCTGCTGGTATCGGCGGTTGACGGGCTTTTGTCCCTGGCAGCGGCCATATTTATGGACATGATGCTGTGCTACACCTGCGGCATGAGCTCCAACACCCTGTACTGTTATATGATGCTTTCCATATTCGGAGCACTTATAGCAGTGTTTTTAAAGGACAGGAGGGATGAGAAAAACCCTCACCTTTATATTTTGCTTTTGATAGTGCAGTTTGCCTTTCCCGTTATCTACTATGAATTTTCCTACGGCAGGCTTTCGGTGAGTTTTTTGGTCTCTGCAGCCATTGCGTCACTGATCATCACTCTGGTTGTGATGTTCTCCTACAGGTGGCTTTTACGGATGGATGCTGCGGAGGA
>JAILEN010000190.1 GCA_024687655.1 Lachnospiraceae bacterium
ATCAACTACACCGTGGCACAGAATCAGGACCTTACAGTTAACCTTGAGGCCGGAGAGTGCATAGACCATAATATCTACCAGGATATGGGTGATATGATCTGCGCCGTAGAATGGTCCATAGAGGCTCATAACAAGGTGGACAAGATCAAAAACATGATGAAGCAGGATCAGTATGCTGACGAGACCAGTCAGAGTCAGCTGAGCCAGTGGCTGGAGATGGCACAGAAGGAAGCGGATTACTATGATGATAACCTCTCCAAAATGTACTCTGAGCAGCTGGGAATCTGCGACAACTATCTTGAGGACGTAAATATCTCCATCACAAAGATGGGATGTAAGGGTGATCAGCTGTCAATGACAAAGACCCGCATGTCAAACCAGCAGGAGACTGTGACAGAGCTTCAGTCTACCAATGATGACATGGATCTGTCAAATATAATACTTCGTTACACTGCCGCATACACAGCGTATCAGAGCTCCCTTACGGCAGCAGGCAGACTGGGACAACAGACACTTTTAAACTATATTTAAGTGTGGTATAATTGGTAGGCACTGTAATGCTTAGATTCGAGGCATTGCATATTTTAGTAGTAGAAAAGGAGAATGAGCATGAGGGTTAATACGAGGTTATTTGGTGAGGTAGATATCGCTGATGACAAGATCATTACACTTGATAAGGGTATAGTGGGATTCCCTGATCTAAAGAAGTTTACTCTGATATATGATACAGAAAAGGATGACAAGACGGCTATTATGTGGTTCCAGTCATTGGACGAGCCCCAGTTTGCAATGCCTGTCTGTGTGCCCGGAGATATTATTCCCGAGTACAATCCTACGGTCAATGATGAGCTTCTGGCTCCCCTCGGTGAGCTTACCGAGGACAACCTCTATGTTTTGGTCACCGTCAAGGTTCCCAGGAACATCGAGGATATGACCATCAACCTCAAGGCACCTATCATCATCAATACCGACACTCTTAAGGGCGGACAGCTCATTGTTGAGGATGATTATGAAGTTCGCTTCCCTGTATATGAGATACTCAAGGCAGCGAAGGAAAGGGCAGGTGCGTAAGGTATGTTAGCATTAACGAGAAAAAAAGGCGAGAGCCTGATGATAAATAATAATACGGAGATCACCATCCTCGAGGTTAGAGGCGATCAGGTCAAGATCGGCATCGCTGCTCCCAAGGAGGTTCCCGTATACCGTAAGGAGGTTTACCTCCAGATCCAGGAGGAGAACAAGGAGTCCATGAACGCCGACAGCCTGGAGGCACTCAAGAACCTG
The DNA here is from genome assembly GCA_024687655.1 of Lachnospiraceae bacterium. Lineage (GTDB taxonomy): Bacteria > Bacillota > Clostridia > Lachnospirales > Lachnospiraceae > JAILEN01. The sequence continues at coordinate 1,285 of JAILEN010000190.1, forward strand.
TTCTAGTAGGCTTATGCCAGCGGGCTAGCCTGTTGTTTTAAGGGGGCACGCCCCATATCATTCTGAGCGTTTTTCCTGTCATTCTGAGCGAAGCGAAGAATCTTTTAACCATAACTTTAGGGCATCTAAGTTTTTTTAAAAATTTTTTAAATTGCCCTAAAGTTTTTTTATGCCCTCTCCGATATAGCAGACAGGGATATCTATAAATGTCCTTATTTCTACGTCATTTTATCGCGCTCATGGCGTGGGAGTGAAATAACAACCCGGAGATTCCGGAAAACGCGACACATGGAGGTGTAAGTTATGGAAATCAGCACAAATTATGGGGTGACCCGACCTGAACAGGGAAGTTCGGTTACTAGGACTCCGGCTCCCGCACCTGCTCCGGTAGAGCAGGAAACAAAAGCACAAGAGCAGGCTACAAGCGCCATGCCCCCTCAGGTAGTGGGCAATCCTAAGAACGAGGAGAACGGTGGAGAAGAGCAGGCTCCCAACCATGAGACCATCAAAAGAGCGGTCAATGAGATCAACAAAAAGGCTCAGGGAACTGAGGCTGTCTTTGGTATCCACGAAAAGACCAATCGTGTGACGATCAAGATCGTGGATAAGTCTACCAAGGAGACCATCAAGGAGCTCCCTGCGGAAAAGACTCTCGATCTCATTGCAAAGGCCTGGGAAATGGCCGGCATTCTTGTTGATGAGAAGCGATAGGAGGAAATAATATGGCGATCAGATTATCGGGATTGAATTCCGGACTGGATACAGAGGCAATCGTCTCTGCGATGGTATCTGCCTATTCCACCAAAAAAGACAAATATGTTAAAGCTCAGACCAAGCTGGGCTGGAAGCAGGACGCCTATAAGGCGATCAATACCAAGGTGTATGGTCTTTATAAGGACATCAATTCACTGAGGTTTTCTTCTGCCTACAGTCTAAAAAAGACTACTGTCTCAGATAGTACCAAGGCTAATGTATCTGCATCAGGAAGCGCCATCAACGGTTCCCAGACCTTGGGTGTGGCGCAGCTTGCCAAGGCAGGATACCTTACCGGCGGTCAGCTGAAATCCGGCACAAAGGGAACGACAAAGCTTTCTGATATTGATGGTTTTACCGAGGGCAAGATCAATGTCAACGGCAAGGATATCGAGCTCAAGGGTAGTATGACTGTAGATCAGGTAGTGGAAAAGCTCAATGGTGCCGGAGTCAAGGCTTCCTTTGACGAGACCAATCGCAGGATATTCATCTCATCAAAGGATAGCGGTAAGGATAACGACTTCACCATTACAGGCTCCAACAGCAACGGAAATACCGCGTTGTCAGCACTTGGTCTTTTGACAAAGCCTGCTGAAGGTTCTGCTTCTTATATTGCAGCATCAAAGTTGGCAGCGTATGCCGGTAAAACTGATGAAGAGCTTCAGGAGTATTTGGATGCGCTTAATTCGGCACATGATACCTTATCGACGATTCCGGCAGCAAAGTCATATGCAGAGGCTTATAAGCTTGTAAAGGATTATGAAAATGGTTCAAATTCCGAAGCTATCGGTAAGCTGGAAGATCTTTTGGACAAGGGTGCGTCTGAGTATGCATATTACGACTCTGAAAATGATATGTATTACAAATATGTAAAAGAAGGCGTAGATGAAGACGGTAATAAGACATACTTGTACTATAATGAGACTGATGAGGACGGAAATCCATCTGGTGAGACTTCAGGAGAAGTTGCCAACCCGTTGATGAAGTATGCTGATCGTAGAAAGGAACTGGCTTTTGAGGCCGGTCTTATAACCAGAGAAGGTGAGCCGGGTAATTATACTTACAAGGATCCGAATGGAGATTATGCAAAATTTGTAGCAGCAAGAGCTACTATTGGTGAGTTTGAAAGCAAAGATGCGAATGCCGAAACGGTAAGTGAAGTCCAAACGGCATACAGTGGCGGGACTATCGATGATCTTATCAGTGGATACGCTGATAGTATAAGTACAGCAAGAGGGAAATTGTCAGAATACGCTGATATAGATGCTTATCGTAGTGACACTGTATCTGAACTGAGGGCGCGAATTCAGGCGGCATCTGATATATTATCCGGAGCCGGTACATCTGCAGGTGCCACCCGTGTAGACGGGCAGAATGCGGTTATCTACCTGAACGGTGCGCGCTTTGAGGGGGCTTCCAACAAGTTCAGTATCAACGGACTCACCATAAATGCTACCGGGGTCACCGGTACTGAGAGTGGTGACGAAGGTAACAAGGTATTCTCAGGAGACGAGGTTACTATTACTACTGCTACTGATGTAGACGGTATATACGACAAGGTAAAGGATTTTCTCGGTAAGTATAATGAAGTGGTAAATGCACTTTCTTCATTATACAATGCAGACTCGTCCAAGGGCTATGAACCGCTGACAGATGCAGAAAAGGAAGAGCTTACTGACACTCAGGTGGAAAAATGGGAGCAAAAGATCAAAGACTCCCTCTTAAGACGTGACCAGACCATTGGCAACATCATGAGCGTTATGAGCAATGCCATGGCAAAGAACTATGAGATAGGAGGCAAGAAGTATTCGCTTTCATCCTTTGGTATCAATACTCTCGGCTATTTCAATTCAGATGTGAATGAAAAGTATGCATATCATATAGATGGAGATGAGGATGATGCTGCTACATCCGCCAAGAAGGATAAGCTTAGGGCGGCTATAGAGGATGATCCTGAGGCGGTGACCGATTTCTTGAAACAACTTACCGACGGCTTGTACAAGGATCTGGATAAGCAAATGAAGTCAACTACTATGCGTAGTGCCTACACCATCTATAATGACAAAGAGATGGCCAAGGAGTACTCCAGTTATAACAAGCTCATCAAAACCTGGGAGGACAGGATATCATCAATGGAGGAAAGCTACTTCAAGAAGTTTACAGCAATGGAAAAGGCACTCTCCACCATGCAGTCCAACTCCACAGCTCTTTCAGGGTTGCTTGGAGGTTGATAGGTTATCATCCTGATCATAGCAGGATCCGCGTGTCATCCTGAGCGTAGCGAAGGATCTTTATCAATAAAATACGGCAATTTTCTAAAAACAGGGGTAATCTTTTACCCCTGTTTTTCCGATATTAGAGTTGAAAAACAATGACCCATCGGATAAAATGCAAATAAGGCATACATCCGGTGTTTTCAGACACGGATGTTTGAAAGGAGATTTCCTATGGCACCTATGAATGGTTATGCACAGTATGCACAAAACAAGATACTGACAGCGTCTCCGGCAGAGCTTACGCTTATGCTGTATGAGGGGGCTATCAAGTTTTGCAACATTGCGATAGTTGCCTGTGAGAACAAGGATATCGAAAAAGCACATATCCATATCAGGAAGACAGACCGTATTATCGAGGAGTTCCAGATCACACTCGACAGAAAGTATGAGGTATCTAAGGATTTCGACGAGGTTTACAAGTATCTCCGCAGCCGACTTTTGGAGGCTAATATCAAAAAGGATCCCGAGATCTTAGAAGAAGTATTGGGACACCTTCGTACTATGCGTGACACCTGGAAGGAAGTTATGAAGCGCACCTCAAATGGTGCCAAGGTTGGAAAAGGCGCATAATATCAATTTTTTATAGAAATTATCTGACAATGGTGATATAATCTTCTATACCAAGGGAGATAATATGGCAACAGCAGATTATGTGGTGATGCTCAGGGAGAGCCTACAGAAAAAGGTTTCCCTGCTAAAGGACATCTCCATAAGAAACGAAGAACAAAAAGCAATCCTAGAGGATCCTAATGCTACTCCGGATGAGTTCCAATCCAATGTAGATGAAAAGGACGAGCTGGTTCAGCAGATAGTAGCTTTGGATGAGGGATTTGATGGTATATTTAAAAAGGTAGAGGCTGAGATCTCAGAACACAAGGCAGAGTATGCTGACGAGATCAGATGTATGCAGGAGCTGATAAGGGAGATTACTGATCTCTCGGAGAGGGTTAGATCCCAGGAGAGGATCAATTCGGATCTGGCACGGGCGAAGTTTTCTACCATTAAGACCCAGGTGAAAAAAGTCAGACAGGGTCAGAAAGCAGTCAATAATTACTATAATAATATGATGAGGGCCAACTATTACGACCCACAGTTCTTTGACAATAAAAAATAGTAGATGTTTGTGATCATTATTTCGCATATGTTTCAGATGTCATTCTGAGCGTAGCGAAGAATCATTTAAAAAATTTTCGAATTACCCCTAAAGTATCAGAACTAAGTTCCGATATAATAGGTGTAAGATACAAAAAGTAGTAATCCTGAGACCCGATGGAGGGTACGCCCGGAGGGTCAAAGGTTACACTAAAAGTACAGTTACAATTTAAACCATAGCAAATGTAACATGGAAGTTACAGTATAATCAAGGAGGATTTATTATGGTAGTACAGCACAACATGCAGGCAGCTAATACCAACAGACAGTTAGGTATTACATCAGGCGGACAGGCCAAGTCAACTGAGAAATTATCAAGTGGTTACAAGATCAACCGTGCAGCAGACGATGCTGCAGGACTCTCCATCAGTGAGAAGATGCGTTCACAGGTTCGCGGTCTTAACCGTGCATCCACCAACGCTCAGGACGGTATCTCTGCAGTGCAGACAGCAGAAGGTGCATTAAACGAAGTTCATTCTATCCTTCAGCGTATGAACGAGCTGGCTACTCAGGCAGCAAACGACACAAATACATCTGTAGATAGAAAGGCCATCAAGGCTGAGATCAATGAGCTTACTTCTGAGATCAACCGTATTTCCAGCACAACACAGTTCAATACAATGAACCTGCTCGATGGCGGTTTCACAGGAAAGAACCTTCAGGTAGGTGCCCTTTCCGGACAGAAGATAGAGCTTAATATCAGCTCCATGAGTGCTTCAGGCCTTGGACTTACAGTCGATTTCCAGAATGGTGCAGCTACAGCAGATCCTGCTGACGGCGCACTTACAAACGGAACAACAGAGTTTAATCCTGATAGTCACCTTAAGGTTTCATCCTTCCAGGCGGCTGGTAGCACAATGAAGATCGTTCAGAACGCACTTGAGAGAGTTTCTACACAGAGATCACAGCTTGGTGCTACTCAGAACAGACTTGAGCACACGATTGCAAACTTAGATACAACCGCTGAGAACACAGATTCAGCTGAGTCCCGTATCCGTGAGACAGACATTGCTAAAGAAATGCTTACTTACTCGAAGAACCAGATTTTGGTTCAGGCAGGACAGTCAATGCTGGCTCAGGCAAACCAGAGCACGCAAGGAGTTCTCTCCATCCTCGGCTAATAAGAGGGTACCATTTAAAAAATGTTTTCTCAATGTATCTGAATTTGAAAAATCTACTACTACTACTAAACCACCGGTTCGTACCAGCCGGTGGTTTTTCATGTCGTCCTGAGCGAAGTGGGATCGCCCTGTCATCCTGAGCGAAGCGAAGGATCCAAAAAAAATATAAAAAAATCTAAAGTATAACCCAAAACAATCCGATATATATGGCCAAACTTGCATCGAGAACACATAAATCCGATTTGTCAAGCCTTTTTTCAAAAATTTTTCAAAAAAAGGTTAAGTATTTTACCTCCCGTTCGATATATAAGGTGTAAGGCAGTTGTAGTAGGCTCCTTACAACAGATACTAAACAAACAAAGCTGAAAAAC
>JAILEN010000091.1 GCA_024687655.1 Lachnospiraceae bacterium
AAATGCATACCAAAAACACGCTCTCTCCCTCATAGTCGGCGGAGATCTGCGCACCCAGCTCTGCTATACGGCCTGCCAGCTCCTCTTCCGAAAGCATAACGCGAACTGTTTCACTCATATCATGTCCTCCAATATTCTACCTGAAGTATATCCTGTGTCCGGTCATCCACCTTCATGTCCTCGCTGCCTCTGTATCCTGCAGCCAGGATCACCTTGCTGCCTGCACACAAAAGCCAGGCTTCATCCCGTTCGTCCCGGGGAACCTTGGCATCCACGAAATATCTGGCAAGAGTCTTTTTCGTACCCTTGTCGGAGATCACGAGATAATCCCCGTCCATACGGTGCCTGATGACCATATTCCCATCTATTTTACCATAATCATAGTATTTAGCATAGTTTTTTTGAAATGATATGGTTCTATGGAGCTCCCTGGCGTCATCCCCGGAAAAAAGGGTCATCCTGATATACCAGCCATCCATGGAAAACTCTGCCTTTTCACCGGGCTTTAATGTCGGCACTGCAGTGGCGGCTCCCTCAATATCCGAGGCTTTTTTCACGTTTTTATCCCTAAGCCTGAGCCTGTCATATACCTTTTCGATCTGCTGACCTGCCGGCAGGTCCACATATTTTCCGGTGGGGGACATTATGAGATCGTCGATGGCCTCGTAGTGTACACGACCCACATCCCTGGCCTTGCCGATATCCCTGATCCACAGACGTATCACGCTCCGTCTCAGGGAAGGAGAATGATCCCGCAAAACCTCCACAGACAGCTCTCTGCCTCCGCTGGCCTCGTCATAAAGCCTCTCCGCACTGTCCTCCGCCAGCTCCATCTCCCTGAGTGCCGCCGCACTGTCATTGATATGCTCGATGGCTTTGGGATTGATGTTTAAAAGCTCGGGGATCACCCTGTGCCTGATGCGGTTCCTGGAGTAGTCGTCGGACAGATTGGTGGCATCGGTGATATGCTCCTGTCCAATCCCGGTCAGGTAAGCCTCTATGGCGGATCTGGTGACGGATAAAAGGGGCCTGATAATGGCTATGCCCGAGCGCACCATCTCACTGTCCATACCTCTGAGGCCTGCTATGCCTGTGCCCCGGATCACCTGAAAGATAATGGTCTCCGCATTGTCATCGGCGTTGTGGGCGATGGCCAGCTTGTTGCAGCCCCGCTCCCGGGCCACGGACAAAAGCACCTCGTATCGCAGGTCCCTGGCCGCCTCCTCTACGGAAACCCCACGGTCCTGGGCCTCCGCCGGCACATCCACCTTTTCGTATAAAAAGGGGACCTCCAGCTTTTTGCACAGCTCCTCCACAAAGCGGCCGTCCGCCTCAGAGGCCTCCCCGCGTATTCCGTGATCCACATACACCGCCGTAAGCGTCAGGTCACTTTCCTTTTTCAGCTCATTTAAATTTAAAAGCAGGCATACGGAATCTGCACCGCCGGATATGCCCATGACGATGCTGTCTTTTTCTTCGATGAGTTTGTCATTGAATCTGTCGATCATGATGTCTCCCCCAAAACTGCAAAACCCCGGGGATGATCCTCTCTGCGAAGCGCTGCACAGTACTTGGGCTCTGTGAAGGTCAGACCTGTTGCCGCACCAGCCTTATCGCTTGATCATCTCCGGGGCTTTGCTATATTTAATTTTTCCATATCCATATCAATCGGTGATCTCGCGGAAGATTATCTCGTTTTTATGCACCATTCCGAGCTTGCTCTTCGCCACACCTTCCATATACTCCTGGGTCTGGGTATATGCTTCGTAATTCTTCAGTTCTTCCTGGCGGTCCATCTGAGCGGACAGGTCACGCTGCAGCTTCTGCTCCTTTTTTGCGTAGGCCGCATCAGTCTGATAGAGATTGAAAAGCTGTATCGACATCACCGCCAGTACAAACATCGCTATCAGTGTGAGTAATACACGATTTGTGCGGCTGACCCTGCGCCCTTTTTTCTTCTTTTTCTTCACACCACTCATAATTTCAGCTGTTTCTTCCTATCCAGGAATACATCTTTAAATTACTATCGGAATAAAGCCCCGAAAACTTAACCCCTTTATTAAAAATAATCAAAGATATTTGAACATATCCTTGGCTTCCTCTTTTTTGGTGGTATCCCGGATATCCAAAACCTCCACCCGGACGGTCTTGTTGCCAAAGGAAATCTCTATTATGTCGCCGGCCTTTACCGTGGTGGAAGCCTTGGCAACCCTGTCGTTGACCATGACCCTGCCGCTGTCGCAGGCCTCGTTGGCCACGGTGCGCCGCTTGATCAGGCGCGAAACCTTCAAAAACTTGTCTAACCTCATAGTGTTTTCTCCAAAACCCCGATGACAGATGGTAAAGATTCTTCGCTTCGCTCAGAATGACAGATCCAGTATGGTTGTCATCCTGAGCGAAGCGAAGGATCTTCACCCTCCGGGGCACTGTAATAAAATGAGGGTGTTCGAAAGAACACCCTCAAAAAATGACATTAACTGAATATTACTTGTTTACGATATCCTTAAGTGCCTTACCGGGCTTAAACTTAGGAGCCTTTGAAGCGGGAATGGTCATCTCCTCGCCTGTACGAGGGTTACGGCCTGTACGCTTAGCACGCTTGGAAACCTCAAAAGTACCAAAGCCAACGAGCTGGATCTTCTTACCCTTCTTGAGCTGCTCCCCAACAACATCTGTGAAAGCCTTAAGAGCTGCCTCAGCGTCCTTCTTTGAGATGTCTGCTTTTGCAGCCATAGCTGCTACTAATTCAGTTTTGTTCATAATAATATCTCCTCCTCTGGAAAAAATAAATAGTAGGGTCCTGACGCATCTGCGTCAATCACAAATTCATTTATAAAGGTTTTATGGCAAAATGTCAAGGTTTAGTAATGTTTTTTCCCATATTTCCGCGGTTTTTTGCCATTTAGCCAAAGTTTTACGCAAAATATAGTGCAATATTACCCCTTTACATTTTAGTCCATTAGTGCATACGCTCCACCTGTAAAATCACGGGTCAGATGGCATCAGCGCCGGCTTATGACAAAATGGGCTTACAGCCCTCTGCCAGCTCGTTCTTTACCTTCTGGGCCTCATCTAAGGTGGCACCCTTTGTGGTGTAATAGATCTTGATCTTGGGCTCGGTCCCGGAGGGACGTACCACCACGGTGGAGCCGTCCTCCAGACCGTAAATCAGCACATTGGCCCTGGGAAGTCCCGTCTCCTCGGGCTTCTCGTAGTCTGTAACGGAGCTGATTCCTCTGCCGGCAATGTCTGCAGGTGCGCTCTCCCTCAGGCCGCTCATGATGCCGGCCATCTTGTCCATGCCCGTAAGTCCCGGGAATTCAAAGCTGTCTACCTTATTGAGATACCGTCCGTACTCAGCGTAGATCTCCTCCAGACGCTGCTTGATGGAGGAACCGATGCTGCGATAATATGCCGCCATCTCGCAGATGAGCATGGAGCCCACCACTGCATCCTTGTCCCGGACATAGCTGCCGGACAGATAGCCGTAGGACTCCTCAAAGCCAAAGATGAATCTCTCCTCCTCGCCCTTTTCCTCCAGCTGGGCGATCTGGTCGCCGATCCACTTGAAGCCCGTCAGTACGTGGCGAAGCTCCACCCCGTAATGCTCGGCCACCCGATCAGCCAGGGGTGTGGATACTATGGACATAACAGCCACAGGATCATTGGGCATGGTGCCCTTTTCGATGCGTCCTGCGCAGATGTAGTCCAAAAGCAGCACTCCCATCTCGTTACCGGATACCAGCTCATAGCTACCGTCGGGACACTTCATGGCGATACCCACTCTGTCGGCGTCGGGATCAGTAGCCAGCATCAGGTCTGCACCCTCCTTTTCTGCCAGCTTCAGGCCATACTCCAGCGCCTCATATATCTCGGGGTTGGGATAGGAGCAGGTGGTAAAGTAGCCGTTGGGATACTCCTGCTCGGGAACTATGGTGATGTCCGTGATACCTATATCGTTAAGCACTCTGGTAACAGGCACAAGTCCTGTACCGTTAAGAGGTGAATATACCAGCTTAAGTCCTGCATCCTTAGCCAGACCGGGACGTACCTGTCTGGACTCGATGGCCTTGTAAAACTCGTCCTTGCACTGATCATCCACGAAGCGGATGAGGCCATCCTCCACGCCCTTGGCAAAGGATATCCTCTTTACCCCGGTAAAAATATCCGTCTTTGTGATCTCATCATATACGATGGCTGCTGCATCGTCGGTCATCTGGCAGCCGTCGGGACCATAGGCCTTGTAACCATTATATTTGGATGGATTGTGGGAAGCGGTGACCATGATACCCGCATTACACTTGTAGTAGCGTGTGGCAAAGGAAAGTGCCGGCACAGGCATGAGAGCATCATAGATGCGGACCTTGATACCGTTGCCTGCCAGTACCCCTGCTGCCTCTCTGGCAAAAATGTCGCTCTTAAGACGGCTGTCATAGGCGATGGCCACGGTCTGGGATCCCCCCTGGGTCAAAACCCAATTAGCCAGTCCCTGGGTAGCCTGACGCACCACCCAGATGTTCATGCGGTTGGTGCCTGCTCCCAGAGTGCCGCGAAGTCCCGCAGTACCGAACTTAAGTGATACAGCAAAACGATCCTTGATCTCCTCCTCATCATCACGGATCCTGATAAGCTCAGGCAAAAGATCCGGATCCTCCAGATTCGCCTTCAGCCAGCGTTCATACTCCTCTTTATACATATCAACCCTCCTTTTTGAATTATACA
>JAILEN010000076.1 GCA_024687655.1 Lachnospiraceae bacterium
CTTTTACCCGATGTGTCTCGTGAAAATTCTGTGAATTGCCTGATGACGCGTGGATTCTAGGCTTTTATTTAGAGACATATAATATAACGTTAACTGGCGATTAATAATTCGTTGATAAAATGGCAGTGGATGAAACTTTAGATGTTAATAGGAGGGCTGCCCTTGAAAAAAGTACGTCTTTTAGTGATTTTAACTATTTGTATGATCGCTCTTACCGGTTGCGTAAGATTTAATACCACGGTAAAGGTAAAGAGTAACGGAAAAGTTGATATATCAATGCTGTATGCCGGTATGGATATGTCTGATTATGGTTATGACAGTGATATGGTAAGTGATGATGAAAAGCAGGACCTTATCGATAAAGGCTGGAGCGTTTCTGACTACAATCAGGATGGTTTTGCAGGATACATGATCAGCAAGGAAGATATTACGTTTGAGGAGCTTTCAGAGTCGATAAGTGATAATTCGTCTTTTTCGGAAGATACCGGGGAGATAAGCGTTGGAAGAGAAGGTCTTAAGTACATAATTGACTGGAAAGTATTTGAAGACGAAGAGGGAGCACAGATATCAGCATTTAAGAATTATATCACGATGACTGGCGGATATATGAAGTTTACAATATCGCTTCCTGTTAAGCCGACTGATAGTAATGCGACGATAGTCTCAGATGATGGAAAGACGCTTGAATGGAATCTGTTAGAGCTGGGGCCGGATCACACAATTCACCTTGAGTTTGTTTTAATAAATGTTAAGCTGCTGATCATACTGTTCATAGCAGCGCTATTAATAGTTGCTGTGATAATTGGGGTTATTCTTAAAAGTTCCAATAATCGTAAAGCTCAGCAATGACCAGAAGATAAATTTATATCTTAATATGCCTTCCTCTTTCAGCTATAATATGCAGGAAGGCATTTTTTAATGGAGAAAAAAGATGATACGTGTAACAGTATGGAATGAGAACAAGCATGAACAGGAAATCGAGGAAGTAAAAAAGATATACCCGGAGGGAATCCATGGCTGCATGAAGGAGTTTTTATCCAAAGAGCCTGACCTTGATGTAAGGACTGCGACCTTTTACGATGCTGAGCACGGCCTTACAGAGGAGGTACTATCTTCAACGGATGTGCTCGTATATTGGAGCCATGCACTTCAGGATGAGTTTTCGGGTGAAGTTGCAGAAAGGATCCAGAGGCACGTCTTATCAGGAATGGGCCTTGTTGCCCTCCATTCATCCCATTACTCAAAGATACTGAGGCTCCTTATGGGCACAACCATGACCCTGAAATGGAAACATGATGAGTCGGAAAGACTCTGGTGTACGTCTCCTCTTCATCCTATAGCGAAGGGGATTCCTGAAGTCATCGACATCCCTATGGAAGAGATGTATGGGGAGCCCTTTGATATACCAAGGCCCGACGACGTGGTGTTTACAGGATGGTTTTCCAATGGCTATGTATTCAGGAGCGGATGCACCTTCACCCGCGGCATGGGAAAAATATTCTACTTCCAGCCGGGGCATGAGATGAACCCGACATATCATATACCTGAAATACAGAAGATAATCGTAAATGCTGTTAGGTACTGCAGTCCTGACTGCATCCAAAGAACTCTTCCACAGAATGTGAGGATAGAAGATTGAAACTCTCAGTATTTTATGATCATGTAATAGATGCCCATAATCAAACGGGAAAAGAAATTGTGGACATCCTTAAGTTTGTTAAGGACCGGGGGATAATTGCCCTTGAACTGCGGCTTAGCCACCTGCAGGAAAATCCGAAGATCAAGGAATGGGTAAAAGAAGCCGGACTGCTGATCAGCTGCATATATGAGTTTTATGAGATGGGTACCTGTGATGAGACGGAAAAAGTAAGAACGCACCTTATGGCGGCAAAAGAGCTTGCTTCACCCAATATCATGATCGTACCGGGCTTTCTTCATGGAAAAGATGTGGACATCCTTAAAGAAACCATGACAGATAGGGATAAGCTGTTTTCCTTCTTTGACTCCCATAAAGAGGTAAAGAAAATGGCTGATGCCATGAACAGCGCTGTAAAAATGGGTAGTGATATGGGTGTTAATGTCCTCTTTGAGGATTTTGATGACTTCTCATCCCCTATGTCAGGTATAAACGGCGTAGCCTGGTTCCTGGAACATGTACCGGATATAGGTTTCACCTTCGACTGCGGCAACTTCATCATGCATGATGAGGATGTTCTTCTGGCTTTTTCAAAGTTTGAAAAAAGGGTGAGGCATGTACACTGCAAGGACAGAGGAGAGGAGCCATCTGTTGCAGTAGGAGATGGAAGGATTCCCGTAAAAGAGGTTGTGACAAAGCTTATAAGCTCAGGCTATGACGGATACTTTGCTATTGAACATTTTGATGCCGGGGATCAGATAAAGTTCATGGAAAGATCTGCGAGATTTTTAAAAAATATAGAACAGAAAGTTGGGGAAAAGAATAATGGGTAATGTTTGAACGGCACTGATTTGTTTATTGGTATGCTGTATCCTTGTTACGTGGGTGGGGATTGCCCACACCATATTTAATATCAAGGTCCTACATATGAAATCCATGAAAGAGAGCCCAGGCATGGGCGAGGGCTATGAGAAGACAAAGCCCTGGCATCCGCTTTATAATATAATCCTGTTTTCGCTATTTGGATGGATATACATGAGAAGCGTTGCAGCACCAACACTTCAGGAGGCCCTGTAGATGGATTTCTTTTAGTGAGATAGTAAAAGAGCTATTGGCGTGACTTTAAACCACATCAATAGCTTTTTCTATATGTTGTAGTAGACATGCTTATAGCCGGGTAGAAACCACAATATACAGTTGGCATTTTTATTGGACTGCTGAATTTTTACTATAAGGGTACAAGGAGCGAGGAAAAAAGTATTTTGGGGCGGGGGATGATCATATATCATTTCCTGCCCATGTTTATAGAGAAAGGAAGGTTA
>JAILEN010000078.1 GCA_024687655.1 Lachnospiraceae bacterium
AAGATCTTCTCCGGCCTTGTAGAGGGACGTGTGTCCAAAAACATCAAGGACATCAGCCTTATGGATCAGGTATATGTCAAGGCTGAGGACGGCAAGCAGACAGTTGGTAAGTATCTTGAGTCTGTCAACAAGGAGCTCAAGATCGCATCCTTCATTCGCTTCGAGGTAGGCGAGGGTATGCAGAAGAAGGAAGAAGACTTCGCAGCTGAGGTTGCAGCACAGCTCGGCTAGAGTTAGCGAAAGTCTTTCTGATCAGCCGTACATAGACCGGCACTATTAAAGTACATTTTTTGTCCCGTATCCACATTTACATGAGGATACGGGACATTTTCATAGACACCGTGGGGACTGGACATGCCTGGACGGCCTGTCCAAATGGCTGGCCAGACACTACTATGTCCGATGACAGCGACCTGGCATCTGTTGTAATAATAAGAGAACACGGGGAATCAAAGTAAAGGAGAGAGAAAAAATGGATCTGACATTACAAAAAGCAAAGGAGATCAATGCTGGGCATGTAACAGAGGAGTCTCTGATCCTGCATTCGCTGAATGTATGTTATGCGATGGCAGGGATGGCGAAGCATTTTGGCGCGGACGAGGACCACTGGATGGGGGTCGGGTATCTGCATGATTACGATTATCAGGAGTATCCCGAGGAGCACTTGGAGCACACAAAAGAGCCTCTTTTGGAGGCGGGAGTATCCGAAGAGGATGTCCGTGCGATCCTAAGCCATGGATATGGGATAGTTTGTGATGTTGAGCCGATAACGGATATGGAAAAGAGTCTCTTTACAGTTGATGAGCTTACGGGGATCATCCAGGCCTGCGCACGGATGCGCCCGAACGGGATCTCCGATCTCGAGGTAAAGAGTCTTATGAAGAAGTTCAAGGATAAAAAATTTGCCGCAAAGTGTGACCGCGAGACTATCAAAAAAGGGTGCGAGATGCTCGGCATGGATGTAAAGGAGGTCGCAGAGATATGCATTGAGGGCATGCATCCCCACGCCGCAGAGCTCGGACTGCTTGGCACAGATAACGCCTGACAGTAAAGACCTAAGCGGTCATATTTGGCGAATGTGACGGGATATCTCCTCCGGAAGCCTGGACAAAGCACGGTCGCTGTCAGGAACACATTTTTTGGTTGAAACCCACCTCGCATCGTGTTATTATTTCTCCAAGCAGAAAATTTCAAATAGTGTTAGTGGTATTATCTATTTTAAAGTTAAGTTAAAGTCAGAAATTCCTGCTTACAATCCAATCATTATTATTATAAGCAGGAGTAGATGACAGCCATATTATCTTCTCCTGTGGGAGAAGGGAGATGATTTTATGGCGAGAAAAAACTACAAACATGAAATGGCTTACAGTGATGGCTGGAAGAAGGAGACTGGTGAACTGCCTGTAACAATGACAAGTGACTATCTTTTTAGAGCGTTGCTTCAGGCAGATGAAAAGACGCTGAAAGCAATGGTGGCGTCGCTTTTGCATATGAGAGTCAGTGATATAACTGACATCCTGATCACTAATCCTATCGTGCTGGGGGATGCCATTGATGAAAAAGAGTTCCATTTGGATGTTCGAGTTGTTCTAAATGGTAGCATGGAAGTTAACCTGGAAATGCAGGTTATTAAAAAGCCCGGATTTATTGACAGAACGCTTTTATATGTGTGCAGGGCATTCGACCAGCTGAGCCATGGTGAAGATTATGTGGATGCAGGCAGTGTGGTGCATATATGGTTTACGGATTTCACTGTATTCCCGGAGATGCCGGAATTCTATTCGACATACAAGCTTATCAATGAAAAGGATGTAAAGAAAGTATATTCAGACAAGATCAGGATATCACACGTCGACCTGACAAGTGTTGGCCTTGCGACTGACGAAGATAAGAGATATGGAATAGATCTGTGGGCGCAGATGTTCAAGTGTAGGACATGGGAGGAGATAAAAATGGTAGCAGAGAAAAACCATGATGTTATGGACCAGGCGATATCCAGTGTTTGGCTACTTACTGAGGATGAGCAGATCCGGGAGCAGATCCGCCGTCGTACTGCCGCAGAGCATGAATACCAGCGAATGGTGGACAGGATTAGCGAACTGGAGGAGAGGAACGCAAGCCTGGAAGAGAGGAATGCAGGCTTGGAAGAGAGGAATGCAAGCTTGGTAGAGAGAAATGCAGGCTTGGAAGAGAAAAACTCAAGATTGGAGGAAAGGAACACAAACCTTGCAATGGAGAACGCCACACTGAAAAATGAATTGGCAGGCGGGAAGGATCAGTAAATATATCACCGGAATACTTTATTAATAATAGTGCACCGCTACGGCGGTGCTTTTTGTCGAATCAGACCATAAGGATTTACAATATTCTAACGATTTGTTATAATTCAAAAATCTAAGCTATTTTCATACGGACTTTTATTTCTTACATACGAACTTTTATTTCTTACATACGAACTAAAATATCTTTTACTTTCATACGGATACGCGGGGAAAACTAAAAAAGGAGGCAGGTACCATGACCCCGGCGCAGCCCATTAGACATAAGAATCTTAAAAGATCTTACCCGGCATTTCCGGATCCGCATTCATGATAAGGGATGCCGGAAAATCTGTTTTATGAAGAAGAGGATAGATATGGGAAAAGTCCCCCACGTGCTCCCTGCCGTGGCTGTCCGAGGACAAAAGGACGGGCAGTCCTATGGCCTTACATAAGGTTGCCATGGCCATGAGCATCCTAAAGACCATCTCCGGCACCGGCCAGCTGGCAGAGATGTACACCCTGGACTTCAATGACGACATTGCCATCATCGGCCACAGCGGATCCGGTGACTACGATATATCACAGGCAAAAAAGCCTACCATGAAGATAGTGGACATCTTCCACGGCAAGACCGGTGGCGGATACCTGACACAGTTCTATCCCCCCACCGGCCCTATTACCTATCTTGCCATCACCCAGGATATGGACGGACACTTCAAGTTCATTGCAGCGGAGGGTGTAAACGAGGAGGGCAAGATCCTCGGCAACGGTGATACCAATATGCGCACCCACTTTACCTGCGGTGCCAGGGACTTCGTGACAAAGTGGAGCGAGTGCGGCCCCACCCATCACTTCGGGGCTGCCGTGGGCAGACAGATCTATGTGATCGAAAAGGTTGCAAAGATACTCAACGTACCCCTTGAGATAGTCACCAGATAAGACAATCAGCTTCAATCGGGATCTTCATATGTTTTCGCATCATAAGCCGGCAGTTTATATAACGCCGGCTTGTGGTGTCTCTTTAAAACTATTAATTTGTTTTTTTTCATAGAGGTGATGTGGTATAATGAAAAAGTGTTTTAAACAATACAAATTATCTCGAGGGGTTAGTTAATCAGAAGGTATGTTAAATATTGCGCTTTTTCTAGGAGAATTACAACTTGATTCCCAGCGAAAAGTACTCGAAGGCATAACGGAGTCAGCCATAGCGGAGGGCAACAACATCGTAGTCTACGCCCTGACACTCTCGTCTGATAACGAGTTTAACAAGGGTGAGGCGGCAACCATGATGCAAGATGATTTTTCCGTGTATGATGGTTTTATCATCTATGCCGAGAGTATATATTCCGAAGAGATCCGGAAAGTGGTGATCGATAAGATAAGGAAGACGGGCAGGCCCTTTGCCTCCGTTGATTTTCCCATCGAAGGGGCTATTAATATCAGCAGTAACAACGAGGGCGCCATGCGCACCTTATCCCGTCACCTCATCGAGATCCATGATATCAAGACTATCAATTTTATCGGAGGGCCGGCAGACTCGGTGGACGCCTGCATCAGACGTAGAGTCTTTGAAGAGGAGCTTGAAAGGGTCGGCAGAAAGCTGGATCCGGCACGCTGCTACACCGGAGATTATTATGCCAGAAGCGGCAGAGCGGCAGTAAAGTATTATGAGGATCATGGTCTTTTGGAGGCAGACGCCTATGTGTGTGTCAATGACCAGATGGCGCTTGGGGCATTTTACGCGCTTTTTGACCGGGGTATCAGCATCCCGGAGGATACTATCATCTCAGGCTATGACAATATCTTTGAGGCGGCAAACCACTATCCAAGGATCACCACTGTCAACAGATTTGAGAAAAGGATAGGAAAGACAGCCTACAGAAATGTGGTTTTAGCCATTAATGGGAAAAAGTACGATAAAAATCCCATCATTAATTCCGAACCCGTCTTTGCGGAAAGCTGTGGCTGCGCGGCCAGGCGTCCTGTCAATCACAGGATGGTGGTGAATCAGTACTCCCGCATCAAGCTCCGCGAGGCGCGGTATGCTGAGATGATCAGCGACCTTACGGTACAGCTTACCAATGCGAAAAATGTAGATGATGTGGTGGACTCTGTCATACCCTGTATTTCTGAGCTCAATTGTGACGCTTTTACTCTCGCTGCCATGACTGATGGAAAAGAGGATGAGCCGACACAAGGAGCAAATGCGAGTGTTCTTAAGTATGATATGGGGACAATATCCATAGACAGGGATGTGGATATATCGGAGTTTCACCCCAGATTTGATAATACTGAGGGTGGGAGTTTTTATACCATATATTCGCTTCATTACAGGGAAAAGTATTTTGGCTATACTTCCATCCGCAATTCCATAATGCCTCTTTTTTCTGAGTTTTATCGGGTATTGATGATGACCATTTCCTCCGCATTGGAGCAGGTTTCCAATATCGAAAGGATGCAGGACATGATCAAAAAGCTGGACGAGATGTGGGTGTATGATCCCATGACTCATGTGTATAACCGTGCAGGCTTTTTCAAGTTCTCTGAAAAGATATTAGAGGAGGCCAGGCGAGACAGAGAGGATATGTTTTTTATCTTTTTGGATCTCGACGGCCTAAAAAAGGTGAACGACGAATACGGTCATGAGACAGGAGACCGTATGATCTGCGATATGGCGGATGTCCTAAAGGATACCAGTGAAGAGGAAGAACTGTTGATGCGATATGGCGGCGACGAGTTTGTCGTATTTGGCAAGGGTCTCTCTCCCGAAGATGTGGAGGCTTATGTTAAGCGCATCAGGAAGGCCATGCAGGATACCAACTCCGCCTCGGAGCGGGTCTATACTCTCGATGCCAGTATTGGCTACCATATGGTGCCCTACGACAATGACAAACCGCTTAGTGGCCTCATAGAATTGGCAGATCAGGATATGTACAGGGAAAAAAGAGCAAAGCACGGTTTGAGGTGATCCTGTTTTTGTATGGATGATCCTGGTTTTTTAGCGCACACGTATCCTTCATTTATGCATTTTTATTGACAAATCCTTGCCGATAATCTTAAAATGGAAGATGCGTTGCTTTTAGCTTTTGCATTTACGGAGACGTTTTTTTGAAAGAGATTTTACTATGCAGTAATACACCCGGAGCGTTATATGATGTGGGTGAGATCCTGCTCAATGCAGGCAGCTTTGAGGTCCTGGATTTTGAAAAGGGCATCGATGCTGCCACTGCTGCGGTGCGTCTTGCCACGCCGGATCTGCTCATTGTCAATATAGGCGATTTTGAGTCCAACTCCTATGTGAGTCTTTTACAGCTTCAGGCCGACATGCCAAAGCTTCCGATTTTGGTATACGGGACCACTCTGGAATATACGGAGTTTAATGCCATGTACATGGGCAGCAATCCGCCTCAGCTGGAAAAGCCTGCGGAGTCTAAAAAGGTGATAGACACCGTCTGCCGTGCCCTGGATATGACGGATGAGGAGGTCCAAAGCATCAAGGAGATTTTAAAGGCCAAGGGCAAGCTGGACAAGCCACACATCCTGGTGGTGGACGACAACGCCATCTTCCTTCGGACCCTCAAGACCCTGCTGCAGACCGATTACAGAGTTACTCTGGCCAAGTCCGGAGCGGGAGCACTCAAGGCAATCGAAAAGGAGAGGCCGGACATGGTGCTTTTGGACTATGAGATGCCGGAGATGAATGGCTTTGAGGTAATTAAAAAGATCAGGGAAAATGAGGCTACTGAGGATCTGAAGGTTGTCTTTTTGACGGGGGTCAGTGACAGGGATCATATAGCAGATGTCATGAAGCTTTCACCCAACGGATACCTTTTGAAGCCCATCAACAACAAGACTCTTTTTGCGGCTATTGAAGCCACCCTTGCCGAGTAGGCTTTGTACGTTACATTTTAATGATCTGATAAAGTTAAGGCGATAATATGAATTTACAGGCAATTTGGCTGGGCAATATTGTGGGCTTTATTCTGATCGGCTTTTTGTTTATCAGCCGTTTTATTACCCGCACGAAGGCCCAGGCCGAAGAAAAAATCTTTAATATAATGTTGTGGATATCCATGGCCGCATGTCTGGTGGAGCCCATTACCTTTACCATAGACGGTAAGCCCGGGGTTTTTATGCATTGGCTCAATCTCTTTGGCAATACATATCTGTATTTCGCCAACGGTTTTGGATCGTTTCTGTTCTGTATTTATGTGGACAGGGCACTCTACCAGGACGAGTCCAGGATCAAAAAGATCTATTCCTGGCTTTTCGTTTTCTCGGGAGTGCTGTTGACTACCCTGTTTTTGAACATTTTCTTCGGATATTATTTTTATGTGGATGCCGACAATGTATATCACAGACAGCCTCTGATCTACATTTTCTACATCTACCTTATCACCTGCGTATTCATAAGTATAGTTATAGTTTCCAGGTACAAGTTCAGATACGGAGAAAAGGCATTTTTCCCCATATTCATGTTTTTGGGGCCCATACTGGTGGGATCGCTTTTGCAGATGGTATTTTACGGATTATCCCTTGCCTGGGTGGGGACGGCCATTGGTGCGGTGGCACTTTATATGAGTCTGCAAAATCAGAAGATGTATATTGATTCGCTGACCGGGCTGTTTAACAGGATGTACCTGGAGCATTATATCTATGCCTCGATCCAAAGCTATAACAGCAGCTATTACGGTATCATGATAGATATGAACTACTTTAAGGAGATCAATGATACCTACGGACATTCGGCTGGAGACCGGGCTCTTGTCATGATGGCACAGATCCTTAAGAACAATGCTGATATTTACACCACGATATTCAGGTTTGCCGGAGATGAGTTCATTGTGATCATAAAAACTGATACAGAAAACGACGTGACCCATTTTGAACGAAGCATCAGGGCAGACATGCAGAGGTTCAATGACAGAAATGAGGAACCCTTCAAGCTCTCTGCATCCATGGGACACAGTAAATATGACAGACAAAATGACACTGAGGATGATTTCTTCAAACGTATAGACGCTGCCATGTATATAGATAAGGAACGTATACATAAGGCAGATGGTAGATAAAAGGAGGTAAGACATGAAAGTACTTGTAATCAATTGCGGCAGCTCATCACTGAAGTATCAGGTGATCGATTCCGAGACGGAGCAGGTTTTGGCAAAGGGCCTGTGTGAGCGTATCGGTATCGACGGCAGATTAAAATATACGCCTGCCGGCGGCGAGACAGAGGTAACGGACGCACCCATGCCCACTCACAAGGAGGCAGTACAGATGGTTCTGGATGCTCTGGTAAATGAAAAGACCGGAGCACTTTCCAACCTTTCCGAGATAGGTGCGGTAGGACACCGTGTGGTCCATGGAGGAGAGAGATTCACCAAGTCGGCAGTCATCGATGATGAATTTATCGCAGGAGTAGAGGCGGTCAGCGACCTGGCACCTCTCCACAATCCCGCTAACATCATAGGTATCCGTGCATGCCAGGCTCTGATGCCCGGCGTACCCCAGGTGGGAGTATTTGATACAGCTTTCCATCAGACTATGCCCCAAAAGGCTTATATGTATGGCGTGGACTATAAGTATTATGAAGATTATCAGGTTCGTAAGTACGGCTTCCACGGCACATCCCACAGCTTTGTGTCAAAGCGTGCGGCTGAGATCGTGGGCAAGCCCCTGGAGTCATTAAAGACCATCGTATGCCATCTGGGCAACGGCGCATCTATCTGTGCTGTCGACGGCGGCAAGTCCGTAGATACATCCATGGGACTGTCACCCCTGGAGGGGCTTATCATGGGTACCCGTTCCGGTGACATCGATCCCTCTGCAGTAGAGTATATCGCCAACAAAGAGGGTCTGGACTTTGCAGGTGTCATGAACGTCCTCAACAAAAAGTCAGGCGTGGAGGGCATCTCCGGAGTATCCTCAGACTTCCGTGATCTGTGTGCGGCAGCCGACGAGGGCAATGAGCGCGCAAAGCTTGCTCTGGCCATGTTCTCATACCGTGTAGCCAAGTATGTGGGCTCCTACGCAGCAGCCATGAACGGGGTGGACGTCATCGCATTTACAGCCGGCATCGGGGAGAATACCCCCTCGGTCCGTGCAGATGTGTGCAGCTATCTGAAGTTCCTGGGCGTAGAGATCAATGAGGAACTCAACAAAGAGGTCCATGGCGACGAGAAGAAGATCTCCGCCGGCGACTCAAAGGTTTTGGTTTACGTCATACCGACTAATGAAGAACTTGCTATTGCAAGGGAAACTGTAGCACTCGTATAATATATCAGTTAGGTCAGTTTGAGAGAATGCTGTGTGCTTTCGAAGACCTTTAAGCGAGAGCGGAGCGGGTCAAGAAAGTATACAGCATTTCTCAAGCTGACCGGACTAAAAATTAGTAGTTGACAAAGCGCCACGAAGTCAGTATAATATCGTATGTTGCGGAGAAAATGCAATGAAGGTAGATTTAAAGGAATTTCTCGAAAAAGAAGACGTTACCCTTGAAAAAGAGGTCGCCATTGATATCAGAGATGTCACCGTGGCCGGCGTCGGGCATTCGAGAAAGGATGATGATCCCATCACCCTTACATTTTATAATTCCGAAGGCAAGAACCTGTATATCAGCGGCAAGACGAAGCTTTCCTTCGAAGCCAGCTGTGACAGATGCCTTGAGGATGTGGATGTTGAGGTACCCATAGCACTTTCCGCAGACATCGGGATATCGGACGACGTTTTTTCCATGGACAATGACGAGGGCCTGGATTATATAGAGGACGGATATCTGGATGTGGACGGTATGATAATGGCAGAGGTACACCTCGGCTGGCCGTCAAAGATCTTATGCAAGGACGACTGTCTGGGACTGTGTCCTGTATGCGGTAAGAATCGTAACCTGGTAGCATGTGATTGTGATACTCAGGTGCGGGATCCCAGGATGATGCAGTTTTTAGATGTTTTCAATAGTAGTAAGGAGGTGTAAGCATGTCGATCTGCCCCAAGAATAAATCTTCCAAGGGAAGAAGAGATAAGCGTAGAGCTAACTGGAAGATGACCGCTCCGACACTTGTAAAGTGCTCGAAGTGCGGCGAGCTGATGATGCCTCACCGCGTATGCAAGAACTGCGGTTCTTACAATAAGCGTGAGATCATCGCAATGGACTAATACGTTTTTTAAAGGTGCGTACGGGTTAAAAGCCCGTACGCATTTTTTTGTTGACCGAAGTAGGGTATTGTAGTATTATTTCACTTGTTATTACAAAGGAGAGAGTATGAGCGATATTACACGTGTTGCCGTAGACGCCATGGGTGGGGATAATGCCCCTGCGGAAATGGTATGCGGTGCAGCTCTTGCGGTCAGGGACAGGAAGGATATCAGGGTGATCCTGGTGGGTGATGAGGCGGCCATAGAGGCTGAGCTTAAAAAGTACCCCGACACACCCCGTGATCAGATAGAGATCAGGCATACATCCGAAGTGATCGAGACAGCTGAGCATCCCGTCAACGCCATTAAAAAGAAAAAGGACTCATCCATGGTGGTGGGACTTAAAATGGTGCATGAAAATGAGGCAGATGCCTTTGTATCCTGTGGCAATTCCGGCGCACTTTTGGTGGGCGGCCAGCTTATCGCAGGACGTATCCCCGGAGTAAAAAGAGCCCCCTTTGCACCTCTTATCCCTACTGAAAAGGGCGTGACCCTGGTTTTGGACTGTGGTG
The DNA here is from genome assembly GCA_024687655.1 of Lachnospiraceae bacterium. Taxonomy (GTDB): domain Bacteria; phylum Bacillota; class Clostridia; order Lachnospirales; family Lachnospiraceae; genus JAILEN01. Next base: position 9,968 of record JAILEN010000078.1, read on the forward strand.
CAAATGTGGATGCCAGAGCAGATCATCTGGTGCAGTTTGCGCGGATGGGCTCCATCTATATGGAGTATATGTGCGGCAGAAAGAACCCTACCGTAGGCATCGTAAATATTGGTGCCGAGGAGGAAAAGGGCAACGCTTTAGTCAAGGAGACCTTCCCCCTTCTCAAGGAGTGCAATGACATCAACTTTGTAGGATCCGTGGAGGCAAGGGATATCCCCAAGGGCGATGTGGACGTGGTGGTCTGCGAGGCCTTTGTGGGGAATGTCATCCTGAAGCTGTACGAGGGACTGGCAGGTACCCTTATCGGTGTTATCAAAAAGGGCCTTATGAGCACCCTGCTTTCAAAGATCGGTGCGGCACTGGCGCTTCCGGCTCTTAAAAAGACCCTTAAGGAATTTGATGCCACGGAATACGGCGGAGCACCTCTTCTGGGACTGGGTGGCCTGGTGGTGAAGGCTCATGGCAACGCCACACACAAGGAGATCAGAAACGCCATCATCCAGTGCGTGACCTTCTCAGAGCAAAACATAGTAAAAAAGATTGAAACCAGCATATCAGCAGCTGAATAATATAGTAATTAAAGGTTAACAAGGAGGATAAAAATGGAATTCGAAACACTCAAAAAGATCATTGCAGAGGTACTTAATGTAGATGCAGACGAGATCAAGCCCGAAACCACTTTTATTGATGACCTGGGAGCAGATTCTCTTGATGTCTTCCAGATCATTATGGGTGTTGAAGAGGAGCTCGACATCGAGGTTGACAACGATGAGGCTGAAAAGATCGTTACAGTAGGTGACGCAGTAGCCCTTATCAAAAAGACATTAGGTTAAAAGTATATTTTAATTATTAATGAGACGTTGAAAAAACTCTTGTAGGATTACAAGGGTTTTTTCGTGGTATGTGGTAGAAAGATGAAAGAGCTTGAAAAAAAGATAGGCTATGAGTTTAAGGATGAAGAGCTTTTGAAGCATGCTATGACCCACTCCAGCTACGCCAATGAAAACGGGATGCCAAAGTCCGGCAGCAATGAGCGTCTGGAATTTTTGGGAGATGCGGTATTGGAATTGGTTTCCAGCGAGTTCCTGTACCACAACTATCCAAATCTTCCCGAGGGGGACATGTCAAAGCTTCGCGCATCCCTTGTATGCGAGCCCACCCTTGCCCGGTGTACGGATGAGATCGAGCTGCCAAAGTATCTTCTTTTGAGCAGAGGAGAGGACGCCACCGGAGGCCGGGGGCGTGATTCCATCGTGTCTGACGCCATGGAGGCTCTCATAGGTGCCATATTTCTGGATGGCGGCATCGAGCCGGCCAAGGAGTTTATCTTAAAATTCATCCTTACGGATATTGAGAGTAAGAGGCTGTTTTACGACAGCAAGACCACCCTGCAGGAGGTGGTTCAGGCTGAGGGCGGTGAGAAACTGTCCTACGAGGTGGTGGGAGAAAGCGGACCCGATCACGCCAAGGAGTTCACCGTCGAGGTGAGCCGTGGGGGAACGGTGCTTGGCCGCGGCATGGGACGGTCCAAAAAAGCCGCGGAGCAGAAGGCCGCCTACGAAGCGCTTTTGGCCATGCATCGCCTGGGAGACCTAAAACTAATATAAATAATCAGTGAGGTCAGATAAAGGGTGATGAGTGTGTTTTCGAAGACCTTTAAGCGAGAGCGTTCCGAGAATCCGTCGTACAGCCGTTAGGCATACGACTTTAGGAGTAGGACTAGTCGAGGTAGAGCGGAGCGGGTCAAGAAAGTATACTCTTCATCTTTATCTGACCGGACTATAAATATATAGGAGATTACATGTATTTAAAGAGCATAGAACTACACGGTTTTAAATCATTTGCACATAAGATAGTCCTGGAGTTTCACAACGGCATCACAGGCATAGTGGGCCCTAACGGCTCCGGCAAGAGTAATGTAGCAGATGCGGTACGCTGGGTGCTGGGTGAACAGAGCGCCAAGCAGCTCAGAGGTGCCAGCATGCAGGACGTCATCTTTGCGGGCACACAGAACAGAAAGCCCGTGAGCTTTGCATATGTAGCCATCACCATGGACAATTCCGACTACCTGCTCCCCATCGATTATGAGGAGATCACGGTGGCTCGTCGTGTATACCGCTCAGGTGAGAGTGAATACCTGTTAAACGGTACCCCCTGCAGACTTAAGGACGTGAACGAGCTCTTTTTCGATACCGGTATCGGCAAGGAGGGCTACTCCATCATTGGTCAGGGTCAGGTGGAAAAGATCCTCTCAGGCAAGCCTGAGGAGCGTCGTGAACTCTTTGACGAGGCCGTGGGTATCGTCAAGTTTAAAAAGAGAAAGGCTGCGGCCATAAAGAAACTGGAGCAGGAGCAGGAAAATCTGGTCCGCGTCAACGACATTTTATCCGAACTGACCCAGAGAGTGGGCCCGCTGGAGGAGCAGTCCAGGGTTGCCAAGGATTATCTCCAGAAAAAAGAGGAACTTAAGAGTCTCGATGTCAACATGTTTTTGATGGAGATCGAGCGCCTTACAGGGGAACTTTCCGATATAGAAAAGAACCTTTCCATTTCCCATGAGCAGCTGGATCAGGTAAAAAGCGATGATGAAAGAATAAAACAGGAATACGCCGCTTTGGAAGCCGAACTTCATGAGATGGAGGAAAAGATAAATTCCATCCGTGACAGGCAAAACGATACCGTCCTTAAAAAGGGCAACCTGGAAAATGAGATTAAGATTTTAGAGGAGCAGATCCATTTTGCGGAGAATTCCGACGAGAGCATAGCCATGAGACGTGGTGCATTGATGGCGGAAAAGGAAGAGCATGAAAAGGAGAGGGACGCCTTTGCAAAGGAAAAGGAAGAACTGGGCATCATGCTTACCGAGGCTGTGGAGCGTCTGAAAAAGGCAAAGGAATACTGGCAGAGCATAGAAAATGAGATCAACGCCTGCAACGCCGGCATAGAGAAGGATCAAAAGGAGATAATGGACCTCCTCAATGAAAAGGCCACCATCAAATCCGAAGAGCAGCGCATGAGCACCATGTATGAGCAGACCAATATCAGGAAGGCTCAGCTCACACAGAGGATACTGGCCAGAAAGACGGAGGAGGACAGCTTTGCCGCCAGAGAGGCAGAGGCAAAAAAGACGTACGAAGAAGCTGTGGCTGCCCTTGGTGATATTAAAAAACAGGAGTCGGAAAAGACCGGCGAGATAGAGACCTGGCAGAACAAGCTGCGTACGGCCACTGAGGACGTGAACAAAACAGGCCAGGAGATCACTGCCAAGTCCTCCAGACTGGATTCACTTAAGAGCATAGCGGAGCGGTATGACGGCTACGGCAATTCCATCCGCCGCGTTATGGATAAAAAGAAGGAGGTGCCCGGCATCCACGGTGTGGTGGCGGATCTCATTCACGTTGAAAAAAAATACGAGACAGCCATAGAGACTGCCCTGGGCGGCAACATCCAGAACATTGTTACCGAGGACGAGGACACGGCCAAGGAGATGATCTCATATCTTAAGGAAAATCATTTCGGCCGCGCTACGTTTTTACCTCTTACGGCTGTGGACGGCAGAGGCAATTTCAAAAAGACGGAGGTGCTTTCCGAAAAGGGAGTCATCGGCCTGTGCGACGAGGTCATCGACTGTGATGAAAAGTATCGTGGCATAGTGGCATATCTTGTGGGCCGGGTGGTGCTGGCTGATACCATCGATAACGCCATAAAGCTGGCCAGGAAGAACCACTATTCCCTTCACATAGTGACCCTGGAGGGCGAGTATTTAAGCCCCGGAGGATCCATGGCAGGAGGAGCCTTTAAAAATAAAGGCAATCTTTTGAGCCGTAACAGGCAGATAGATCAGCTGGAAAAAGAGATCGCAGAGCTTACCGAAAAGCAGAGGGATATCAAAAAGCATGCAGATGAGATAGAGACGGCTCTGGAACTTTGCCGTGATGATCTGGGGGAGATAAGGGAAAAGGCATCTGAACTGGCTCTTGCGGAAAATACCGCAAAGCTGGGGTTGGAGCGTGCCAAGAGCGAGAGAGAGGACTCCGCCAGGGCGGCAGAGACTCTCCATGAGGAAAGCAGGGAGATCGAGGGTCAGCTTTCCAGGATAGACAGTGAAAAGAAAAAGATCACAGACCAGATGGAGGCTGCCGACGAGAGAGAAAAGGTACTGAAAAAAGAGATCGAGGAATTTCAGGAGAAACTGGATCAGCAGACCTATATGGAGCAGACTGCATCCCGACAGATGTCCGAGGTACAGATAGAGGAGGCCAATGCCAGACAGAAGGTTACCTTTGTGGATGAGAACCTGGCCCGTGTGAACGCCGAGATCGAAAAGGATGACAATACCTTAAAGAACCTGGAGCAGGAATCCAAAAACGCCAAGGAAGATGCCAAAAAGAAAAGAGAAAATATCGACGAGATAATAAAGACCATCTCATCGGCAGACGAGAATTTCAAAAAACTGGAAGAGGAGCTTGAGGAGGCGAAAAAGAGCCGTGAGGATATGAACTCAAGACACAAGGGCTTTTTTGACAAGAAGGAAGAGGTCTCAAAGCTCATCACCGGCCTGGAAAAGGAGATATATCGTCTCCAGTCCCAGCAGGATCGCTCCAAGGATGCCATGGAGTATCAGAACAACTATATGTGGGATGAGTATGAGCTGACCCTGCATGCAGCCATGGAGCTTAAAAATCCCGATTACAATAACCGGGATGAGATGAAGCGTTCCATCTCGGCCATACGTGACGCCATCAGAAAGATGGGTAACGTCAATGTCAATGCCATCGAGGAATATAAGGAAGTATCGGAGAGGTACGAGTTTTTAAAGACCCAGCACGACGATATCGTGGAGGCTTCCGAAAAGCTTTCCGAGATCATCGACGAGCTGGATACAGGTATGCGTGACCAGTTTGCCAAGGGGTTTGAGGATATCCGCCGTGAGTTTGACAAGGCGTTCAAGGAACTCTTCGGAGGCGGCAAGGGTGAGCTGGAGCTGGTGGAGGGAGAGGATATCTTAGAGACCGGTATCAAGATCATAGCCCAGCCCCCCGGAAAGAAGCTTCAGAATATGATGCAGCTCTCCGGTGGTGAGAAATCACTGACGGCCATTGCACTTTTGTTTGCCATTCAAAATCTTAAGCCCTCGCCTTTCTGTCTTTTGGACGAGATCGAGGCAGCTTTGGATGACAGCAATGTTGACCGCTTTGCAAAATATCTCAACAGACTGACCAAGAATACCCAGTTTATAGTGATAACACACCGCCGCGGTACCATGACTGCCGCCGACAGACTCTACGGTATCACCATGCAGGAAAAAGGTGTGTCCACTCTGGTGTCTGTCAATCTTATTGAAAACGATCTGGATGAGTGAGGATGAAAAGATCTATAGGACTCGCTCTTTTGGCCGCTATAGTGCTGACCTGCCTGGCAGGCGTCACCACCCTGGCCAAAGGGGATGAGATCACATCTAAAGAACAGTTAAAAGAACCCGGTCGCCGCATAGGATGCGGCATCGGCAGCTCGGCCATGCTCTTTGTGGAAGATGAGTTTCCCGAAGCCATCCTGGTATATCAGGAGGCCAATGAGGGCTATGAGTCTGTAGCCCAGGGCAAGATAGATGCCTATGCCTATGACCGCAGGCAGATGCAGCTGGCCATTGACAGCGGTCGCAAGGGTGTGCGTCTTTTGGATGAAAATCTGGAGGAAAAGGTCCATGTCGCAGTGGGCATTTCACCCAAGAGTAAAATTCACCAGCTTCAGGAACAGCTTAATACATTTATTGAATTATCAAAGGCGGATGGTACCATTGACGAGATGTATGACCGTTGGGTGGTGCAGGGAAATGAGGAGATGCCTGATATCCCCCGCTATAAGGATTCCAATACCATTTTGGTGGTGGGTACCTCGGGTATAGTTCCCCCTCACAGTTATTATCGCGGCCAGGAGCTTAACGGCTTCGATATCGAGCTGGCATATCGTTTTGCGGCATATATAGATGCCGATGTCACTTTCAAGGTATATGATTACAGTTCCATCATCCCGGCAGCAGCCAGCGGTGATGTGGACTGTATTATGGCAAATCTGAACATCACTCCCGAGAGGGCCGAGGCCCTTCCTTTTTCCGAGGACATCTACACTGAGGATGTGGGCCTTATGGTAAGGGATACTTCCTCAGTGGGAGAGGGTTTCATAAAATCCCTTAAGATGAGTTTTGAAAAGACCTTTATCAGGGAGGACAGGTGGAGGCTCTTTGTAAACGGCATACTTACCACGCTTTTAATCACAGTCCTTTCGGTCATTGCCGGGACTGCTTTGGGCTTTGTGGTGTTTTTGGCGTGTAAGGACGGCAATCCCGCCGCCAATGCCATTACCCGTGTCTGCATGTGGCTGGTCTGTGGCATGCCCGCGGTGGTGCTCATCATGATCCTCTACTACATTGTTTTCGGAAATATCTCCGTCAACGGGATCTTTGTATCGGTGCTGGCCTTTACCCTGATCTTCGGTTCATCTGTTTTCGGACTTTTAAAAATGGGAGTGGGAGCTGTGGATGTGGGGCAGTATGAAGCGGCATACGCCCTGGGATACTCCAGGCAGCACACCTTTTTTAAGATCATTTTGCCCCAGGCCCTGCCCCATGTTATGGAGGCATACAAGTCAGGGATAGTGGAGCTCATAAAGGCCACCGCCATCGTGGGATATATTGCGGTCCAGGATCTGACCAAGATCGGAGATATCGTCCGCAGCCGTACCTATGAGGCGTTTTTCCCGCTCATAGCCATTGCGGTGATATACTTTTTGCTGGAAGCATTTATTGGCCTTTTTATCAGCCGCATCCATATCAGTATCCTGCCCGAAAAGAGGGGAAGGGATCATATCTTAAGGGGGATAGACACTCATGATAAGGATTGAGCATCTGAAAAAAGAATATCCCAACACCACCCCTCTTAAGGATGTGAGTACAGTGATCAACGACGGGGATGTGATATCCGTTATCGGACCCTCCGGTACCGGAAAGAGCACCCTTCTCCGCAGTATCAACATGCTGGAGGTCCCCACCTCCGGACATATCTGGATAGATGACGTGGAGATCACCGATCCGAAATGCGACCTGGAGCAGGTGCGAAATAGGATGGGTATGGTATTCCAGTCCTTCAATCTTTTTGGACATATGACGGTGATAGAAAATGTAATGTCGCCTCCCATTGACCTTTTGGGGATGGACAGACAAAGGGCATATGACGAGGGTATGAGGCTGCTTCGGGCAGTGGGGCTTTCTGACAAGGCTTTAAACTACCCCGACGAGCTGTCAGGTGGACAGAAGCAGCGTATAGCCATAGCCCGCACCCTGGCCATGGATCCGGACATCATCCTGATGGATGAGCCCACCAGCGCATTGGATCCTACCATGGTGGGAGAGGTGCAGGCTGTCATACGTGAACTTGCAAAAACGGGTAAGACCCTTATCATAGTCACCCACGAGATGAGGTTTGCAAAGAGCATCTGCAACCGTGTGTTTTTCATGGATGAGGGCGGCATATATGAGGACGGGACTCCCCAGCAGATATTTGATGCTCCTGTGGGAGAAAAGACCCGCCGGTTTGTAAGGGGCCTGAAGGTTTTGGAGCTTGATATCCAAAATACCATCTATGACTTTTTGGGTATGCAGACTGCCATAGAGGAATACTGTGTGAAAAATCAGATGCCCTATCGCATGGCAAAGCATATCCACCTGACCTTTGAGGAGACGGTGCAGCAGAACCTGATTGCCGAGTATGAAAAACCGGACATCCATGTGACGATAGAATATTCCGAGGAAGAGGAGACAGCGGTATATACTTTGGATTATTCCGGGAAAAAATATGATATACTGTCTGAGGGCAATGAGCTTTCCGTTTCGGTGCTTAAGACTACGGCGGGGGATCCCCGTTACGAATGGGATGAGACAAGAAAGTATCAGAACCGCCTGGTGATGAACATACTTTAACTGGGGATGATCATACATGAGTGCTTTTAATATTTTTATTGTATTGCTTATTTTCATAGTCGGTATAGGGATCGTGAATGAAAAGTTCTTTAAGATCCAGTCCGATATTGCCCTGGTCATGTTTTCGCTGATTATGACCATGGTGCTTATGGTGATCAGTCATGTCTTTCATATTGACGCCATCAGATCCTCCATAAGCAGGTTTGGAGAGTTTGGATTTGCAGAATATCTCATGGACGGGGTATTATGCTTCATGCTCTTTGCAGGAGCCAGTAATGTCAACATGGGAAAGTTTAAAGAAAATGTCCGGGCCATAAGTCTTTTGGCCTTGCTTACCACCTTGCTTTCGGCATTCTTTTTCGGAGTGTTGTTTTTCATCATTTCCTATATATTTGGCATAGGTATGGATCTGCCCACCTGTATTCTTTTGGGCTGTGTGGTATCCCCTACGGATCCCATCGCTGCCACCGGCATCCTCAGCAAGATCGGGCTGTCTAAAAATGTCTGCTCCGTCATCGAAAACGAATCTCTTTTTAATGATGGTACGGGAGTGGCACTTTTTATCTTTATGAAGTCCATTGTACAAAGAAGCGGTGAGCAGGGCTTTTTTTTGATCATGTTCAGGGAGATCGCAGGTGCCTTTGTAGTGGCGCTTGTGGTATCTTTTTTGCTTTTCAAGCTCATGGAGATCACAAGGGATCCCATAAAGTATATCCTCATATCCCTGTTGGATGTATCCATAGTATATCTGATATGTGAGCACCTGGGTTTTTCCGGAGTCATTGCCTCGGTGGTCTGCGGAATGTATTTCTCCCGCAGGTTTTCCAAGATGGAGAGGAGAGCCATGGTGGTGGATCCCAGAGGCTTTTACAAGGATTTCTGGGAGATAATGGAAACCCTTTTGAACTCGGTTTTATTTGTTATGATAGGAGTTATGGTGTTCACTGTTGACGTGAGCAGCTACGCTGCGATAATCATTCCGGCTGCGATAATCATTGTGGTTTTGGTCAGAGCCTTCGGGGTGATGGTGAGTACGCTCATAAATGGTGAAAAAAACATCCCGGGCAATTACGACCTCTTTGAATATGTGACACTCATGACCTGGACGGCACTTAAGGGAGGGCTTTCCCTGGCACTTGCCATAAGTACTGAGGAGTTTTTGCCTCCGGATATTTATGATGTGTTCATTAATGTTACCTATGCCATTATCTTCTTTACCGTCCTGGTCCAGGGGCTGTCGGTAAAAAAGGTATATTTCGCACTGGAAAAGCACAGGCTGGACAGAAGCAAAGGCAGAAGGGCACACTAGAGGAATAAGATATGAAGATAATAATCGTGGGAGCGGGACGTACCTGTAACCTTTTGGTGGCGTCCCTGGCAAAAAGAAACAATGATATTACGGTTATAGACATGCAAAAGGATCTGGTGGACGATCTCACCGACAGATACAATGTCAACGGCGTTGTGGGAAGCGGTGCGGCAAAGGAGACTCTTGAAAAAGCCGGGGCTGCATATGCAGATATCCTCATAGCGCTCACCCCCGTGGACGAGATCAATCTGTTAAGCTGTATGCAGGCTAAGTCCGTAGGGACATTGCATACGATGGCCAGGGTCTCCCAGCCGGATCTGGACGAGGAAAGAGAGTCTCTGGAAAGGGAACATGGTATAGATTTCATTTTCAATCCCAAATATGATATGGCGGAGGCGGTGGCTTTAAGCATCGGTCTGCCGGGGGTTGCCAAGCATGATGGAGTTTTTGAGGGCTTTTTGCAGATGGTTACGGTTTCCATTACCGACAGCTCTCCACTTGTGGGCAAGACCATAATGGAGATCCGTAAGGAGATCAACACCCTGTTTTTCATCGGAACTGTGATCCGGGACGGAAAGCTTTTTGTTCCCCTGGGTGATTTTGTCATAGAATCCGGCGACGTGATATGCATCCTTTCCAGTGTTCGTGATATGATGAAGACCCTGCACATGGTGGGTGTGGTAAAGCATCATGTCAGGGATGTTATGATAGCTGGTGGAGGCATCACTTCCGAGTATCTGGTGGAGATGCTCTTAGAGCAAAAAAAGAACATCACCCTAATTGACGCGGACATCGACAGATGCCGGGAGGTCATGGAAAAATATCCTGAGGTGCAGGTGGTATATAAAAACGGTGAGCTGTCTGAGATCATGGAGGAAGAGGGCATAGATCATATGGATGCCGTGGTGGCGCTTACGGACAGTGATGAGGAAAACCTTGTGACCAGTCTGTTTGCTTGGTCCAAAAACATCCCGTCCATACTGACGGAAATAGAGGCGCCGGCACATTTGAAGCTCTTGCACAGGGTAAATCTGGACATTACTCTTTCATCCTCTGAGATATCCGTGGACAAGCTGATCAGGTTCATACACAACTGTGAGGCCAGTGATGCCCCCAACCAGATAGAGAGCTATTGCTCCGTATCGGACAACATGGCGGAGGTCATCCAGTTTACCGCAGGTGAGGACCTTAAAAATGAGGGAGTGGCCATAAGGGACCTTTTGCATGTGCTGAAAAAGGGTGTGCTGGTGGCAACCATTATCAGGAACGGGGAGCAGATCATCCCCCTTGGGGATCAGTGCATTAAAAAAGGGGATAAGGTGATAATTATCTCCGATAAGAAGAATCATATTGAAAACTTAAATGAAATTTTTAAATGATTGTGCTATAATCGTGCTGTTTAGTGCGAAATTTTGGGATGCTGTCAGGCTATATGCCCACCGGAAAACGACAAACGTTTTCCTACGTGGGCAATATATCCTGACTGCAGTCCGCGAATAGAGGGAGAGAAGATGTTAACCAAGAAAGATTTTGACGAAGCCTGCAGTGTAGTGGATTCCGTGAGGCTGGAGACCAAGCTTATATACAGCGACTTTTTGAGTAATAAGACAAATAACCAGGTTTATCTGAAGCCTGAGAACATGCAGTTTACCGGAGCCTACAAGCTGAGGGGTGCCTATTATAAGATAAGCACCTTATCCGATGAGGAAAGGAACAGAGGACTCATTACCGCGTCGGCGGGGAACCATGCACAGGGCGTGGCTTATGCAGCGCAAAAGTATGGCGTGAAGGCCACCATCGTTATGCCTACCACTACGCCTCTTATCAAGGTGAACAGGACCAAGTCCTACGGCGCCGAGGTGGTGCTCTACGGAGATGTGTATGACGAGTCCTGCGAGTACGCATATAAGCTGGCAGAGGAAAAGGGCTACACCTTTATTCATCCATTTGACGATCTGGCGGTGGCTACCGGTCAGGGTACCATTGCCATGGAGATAATAAAGGAGCTGCCTCTGGTGGATATCATTCTGGTGCCCATAGGCGGAGGCGGACTGGCTACGGGTGTTTCCACTTTGGCGAAGCTCATCAATCCCAAGATCAAGGTCATCGGAGTGGAGCCTGCAGGTGCGGCCTGCATGAAGGCATCCCTGGAAAAGGGCGAGGTGGTTACCCTTCCCACGGCCCAGACCATAGCCGACGGTACCGCGGTAAAGACTCCCGGCAAGCAGATCTTCCCCTATATCCAAAAGAATATTGACGAGATCATCACCGTTGAGGACGATGAGCTCATCGGAGCATTTCTGGATATGGTGGAAAACCACAAGATGGTGGTGGAGAATTCCGGACTTTTGACCTTTGCGGCAGCAGACAAGCTGAAGGTAAGAGACAAAAACGTGGTATGCATCCTTTCCGGCGGAAACATGGATGTGATAACCATGTCATCAGTGGTCCAGCAGGGACTGATATTCAGGGATCGTATCTTTACCGTATCCGTACTGCTTCCCGATAAGCCCGGTGAGCTGGCTGCAGTGGCACAGACCATCGCCGGCGTTCAGGGCAACGTGATCAAGCTGGAGCACAACCAGTTTGTTACC
>JAILEN010000137.1 GCA_024687655.1 Lachnospiraceae bacterium
AGGGTATCCTAGTTTACGGACAGTATAAGCAGCATTATAGCCACAGTTAACGTAAAACTTTATGGCGCGGATCTTTTCTTCGTATGAATACATATCGACCTCCTAAACCCTTAGTTGGTCCAAGATTTTGTCCGCACCTCCATCAAATCTTGGAACTGGAATTTAAAATTTCAATTGAGTGAGTTATACCATGCCATTTCGCGGAGCTTTTCAGCAACGCCAAAGACTTATTACCGCTAAGCTATAGGAAGGCCTTCCAGAAACCTGAGTAATCCAATGTCACTATTTCTCATTGGTCCGCTCAGCCTTCTGCATTTATCCTGCATATCCAATCAAGGATTTCATCAACAACCAGCTTCCTCTATACCATAAGTGCCAGCCCCAAAAACATAAATGCATTTGCGATATTGCCTTTTGCGGGCACCTTGGTAGGAGCCAATATCAAAAATGCAGGAAGCGTATTAAATACACATGCCCATCTTGGCAAGTCTGTTTTACCTGTTACGACGAGGATAAAAAACAGAACTGCAAACACCAGCAATCCCACATAGGCGATCGCTGCAATGATCGTACTCTTAAAGAAATCAGTTACAGCCTTCAGCGCCTCTTCCGTTCTTCCAAGTTTTACATAGAACCACTCCACTGCTCCGCACAAAACATGATGAGCAGATATCAAAACAATAAAGAACATTGATGCAATGAGCATGATATGACAGATTACAGGTGATGTCTCTGATATCCACCCACAAATCTCTATATATCCGAAACTTGCCATAAAAAGCGCAAAGACTCCGATGAGCATTGCAAGAACCACCTGTTTTAACGGCATCGACGAAAAAGTCTTCTGCATCTTTGTATTGTCTTTTATATCCGAAAAATCAAATCTTCCATCTTTTGTATAAGCGAGCATGCAATCCGTAATCCCGCAGATCAAATGCCCTATGCCGGCTATGATAAGTACTGTCTTCATCTCACTGACTCCCATCTGACAAAGATATTACTTCTTCTTGTAACCCTTATAACATAACCCTGCAAAGGCAGCGCATAAAGTAGCTCCCGTAAGCATCCAGGCATATCTTTTCTTATCATCTGTTTTTACTATGCCTGCCAATGATATCGGTATTCCTAAAGCACCTCCGATAGTCAGAGCTCCAAATCCCCGGATAACTCTCTTTTTCGGGAGGATACGCCCAAGTTTCTGTATTCTTTCGCAAATAAGTTCAATTACCCCTACTATCATGATAATGCCTGGGATAACGGATATTATCGAAAATGTATCAACTCTCTTCTTCAAGCTCTTTACGATGCATACGATCCATATTATCCATCCGATATTTCCCGGAATATCATATGACCACCAACGTGCATCCGATATCTGCATTTCATATTTGTCATTCATTTTCAATCCCTCCGGCTTTTTAATTCCATCATGTCACACCAAATATACAATCAAACACTTCGTCAGCCCACTCCTTAGGGTGACAGGCAAATAATTCCTCGTGTTGCATTTTCAAACTGTTCAAAATACATTTATAATCCGGCAATTATCAAAAGAATGGAAAACATCATAAATCCAACTCCTAACGCGCCTATTATTCTCACATTACATTTCTTTAATATCAGCAGTATCAATGTAGAAGGCATCGGGTTAAGCAGAAGACATATCTTCGGCACCACCAGTGCCCCTTTAATAATTGCGATCGCCACAATTACCGTGGTGCCGAGCCACAATGTCGCAAAGCCTGTTATCATGGGAATCTTAGAAACCATATCCAAAGCAGAAAAAGCCTCTTCCACCTCTTTATCATCAAGTTTTTTATACAGCCGCCTGTACAGGAGCGGTTTCATGCAGTAAACAACATGACACAGGAGTCCTGTATAGCAGCCGATGAATGTATTGATCTTAAGTGCAAGCCCGAGTACCGCACTGTTCTCTTCGATAAGCACAGCCAGCATCCACATAACAAGATATGTTCCGGGCTGGCCAAGAAATGACAGCCAGAATGATAATTCAAATCTTTTATCCATAACATCCTGCCACCACTTAACCGGATGCTTTCCCGGAATCTGATTATACTTTTCTTTTGGATTTACAAGCGGTACATCCGCAAGCGCCGCTATAAAACTGCTTATGACCCCTATTATTCCAATCACAACATATTTATTCATCCAAATATGCTCCCACTCCACAATTTCAACGAGTCATAATACGGCTCAACGATCAATACAAATTCCCA
>JAILEN010000212.1 GCA_024687655.1 Lachnospiraceae bacterium
TCGGATCCGGCCCTGCAGGACTTGCATGTGCATACTTCCTGCGCCTGGACGGATATCCCGTTACAGTATTTGAAAAGGAAAAGAGACCCGGCGGTATGCTGATGAACGGCATCCCCAGCTATCGTCTCGAAAAGGACATCATCGACGCCGAGATCGACGTTATGCGTCAGATGGGCATCGAGTTCAAGTGCGGTGTCAATGTAGGTGAGGATGTTACCATCCAGTCACTTCGTGATGAGGGATACAAGGCATTCTTTATCGGCGTAGGCTGCCAGGGCGGACGTCTTGCAGGCGTACCCGGCGAGGATGCTGATGGCGTACAGACTGGTGTTGACTTCCTTCGCAAGGTAAATACAGAGGGCGTTAAGCTTTCAGGTGATACAGTAGTAGTCGGCGGCGGTAACGTTGCTATCGACGTGGCAGGCAGCGCACTCCGCGCAGGTTCCTCCAAGGTTACCATGCTCTGCCTGGAGAGCCCTGAGGAGATGCCTGCAGCCAAGGATGAGGTTGCAGAGGCCAAGGAAGACGGCATCGAGATCAAGAACGGCTGGGGTCCCAAGGAGATCCTGGTTGAGGGTGGCAAGGTAAAGGGTATCGTATTCAAGAAGTGTACCTCCGTATTTGATGCTGACCACCGTTTCTCACCTCAGTACGATGAGAATGAGACCATCACCATCGACTGCGAGAACGTACTTTTATCCATCGGTCAGTCCATCCAGTGGGGCAAGCTTTTAGAGGGTACCAAGGTTGAGCTGAGACCTAACGGCGGCATCATTGCTGATCCTCTGACCCGTCAGACTGCTGAGCCCGATATCTTCACCGGCGGTGACGTATTCACAGGTCCCAAGTTCGCTATCGACGCTATCGCAGGCGGACGTGAGGGTGCTGTTTCCATCAACCGTTTCGTACATCCCGGTAACAGACTGGATCTGGCCCGTGACCGCAGGGAGTTCGTTGAGCTTGATAAGAATGATATCAAGGATCCCACTACCATGGAGAACTTTGATAACGCCAAGCGTGCCATCCCCGGCAAGAAGGCCGGCGTGGCCAAGGAGACCTTCGAGGATCTGAGGCTTTGCCTCACCGAGGAGCAGGTCAAGCAGGAGGCTGCACGTTGCCTGGGCTGCGGTGCTTCACATGTAGACGAGAACCGTTGTATCGGATGCGGGCTCTGCACCACCAAGTGCGAGTTTGACGCCATCCACCTTACACGTGACGTACCTGCCGCTTCCAACATGAACAAGGCTGAGGACAAGGTGAAGTATCTGCTTCCTTATGTACTCAAGCGTGGCGGTCGTATCCTCTTCGGAAAGAAGGATGTGCTGAACTAAAAAGCATTATTATAGTGGGCTCTGTTTTATACAGAGCCCATTTTTTTGTGGCATAAAAGGGGAATTTATAGTAGAATAGTGCACGATATGAAAAGAGCGGAAAGTGCATTGAAAAAACTGTATATCGCGCTGATCTTTATTTTTTTGTATACACCCATTGTGGTGCTTTTTGTGTTGTCGGTAAATGACTCCAGATCGAGAGTAGTGTGGGGAGGATTTACCTGGAGATGGTACAGGGAGCTTTTCTCTGATGCCACGGTCATGGCAGCGCTTAAAAACACTCTGATAATAGCATTTGTTGCGGCATTTGTGGCCACGGTGATCGGTCTTTTGGCTGCCATTGGCATAAATGCCATGAAAAGACGGAAGTCGGCCGTATATCTTGGCGCCGGCAATATCCCCCTTATTAATGCAGACATAGTGACGGGCATCACTTTGATGCTGTTTTTTTCCAGATTTACTCATCTGGGTATGGCCAGTGTACTTCTGGCACATATCACTTTTTGCATCCCCTATGTGCTTTTGTCGGTACTCCCGGCTCTGGCGGGGATAGACTGGAGGCTTTATGATGCGGCGCGGGATCTGGGCGCCACCAGTGGCGTGGCTTATCGCAAGGTCATCTGGCCCGAGCTTTTACCCAGTGTTACAGGCGGCTTTTTCATCGCCCTTACCATGTCAATGGACGACTTCGTGGTGACATATTTCACCCGTGGTGCGGGAGTGGATACCCTGTCTACCATGATATACGGGGAGATGAAGAGGGGAATCAAGCCTCAGATGTTTGCGCTTTCCTCGATGATCTTTACGGTGGTGCTGGTGCTTTTGCTCCTCATATATCTGCTTCCCGGTGACAGCAGAAACAACAGGCCGGCCATCGCGGAATCATTGCCCCAGGCCATGCGATCCATTGCTGCACTGGTTCTGGTGGGGGCATCTGTGGTCACACTTTGCGGCTGCGGCAGCATCCATAAGCCCAAGTACGGAGCGGAGCCTGAGGAGGAGAAGCCTGTCAGGACCGGTGAGAGGACAGTGACGGTCCTTAATTACGGTGAGTATATCGACCGGGATGTGCTGGCGGATTTTTACGATGAGACCGGTATCAAAGTCCTGTATGACGAGGCCACAACACCGGAGGAGATGTATACCAAGTACAAGTCCGGAGCCATCAGCTACGATGTGATCTGTACTTCTGAATATATCATCAAAAAGTTGATGGATGAGGATGAGCTTTTTACCATAGACACCGACAGCATGGAGTATTACGGCAATCTGGATCCCAAGATACTGAAAATGGCTGAGAGCTTTGATCCCGGCAATAAATATGCCATTCCTTATTTTTACGGGACCGTGGGCATATTATACGACACCTCCAAGGTTGAGGGGGAGATCGACAGCTGGAGCGTGCTTTTTGACAAAAGCTACTCCGGTGAGATCATCATGCAAAACTCCATCCGTGACGCCTATATGTGTGCGCTCAAGTATCTGGGGTATTCCCTGAACGATACTGATGTGGATCATCTCATGGAGGCTCAGAGGCTTCTGCTAAGGCAAAAACCGGATGTTGAAGCATATTTCGTCGACGAGACCAGAGAGGAAATGGTGGCGGGAAATGCCACTTTGGCGGTGTGCTACTCCGGCGAGGCCTATCTGGCAAATGAATATGATGAGAACCTGACATATGTGGTACCCAGGGAGGGCTCCAATCTGTGGATTGATTCCTGGTGCCTGACGAAAAGATGCCAGGACCGGGAGGCCGCTACAGAGTTCTTGGATTATCTGTGCCGGGAGGATGTGGCCATGGCCAATTTCGAGGAGGTGTATTATCCTACACCGAACCTGGCTGTGTATAATGAACTGGATGAGGAGATCCGGGAGGATGAGCTGGTGTTTCCTCCGGAGGATGTGTTGCTAAATTGCGAGGTCTACGAGACCCTGTCGGATGATGTAATGGAGCTCTACGGAGAGATGTGGAAGGAACTGAAGGTGTACTGAGCGCAGGGGCTGCGAAGGATCTGGCCGCTGTGTCATCCTGAGCGTGTTGAAGCTTCTGTCAGAGCCAGAAGCTTGAAGAAGTCATCGAAGATGACTTCAACCTAGCGAAGGATCTTTATAGGAGAACAAATGGAACAGGAAAGCAAGATATTATTGGAATTAAAGGGTGTAGCCAAGTCATTTGACACCACCGACGTGCTGCAGGGGCTGAACCTGCGCATAGAGAAAAACACCTTTGTGACTCTCCTTGGGCCTTCAGGCTGCGGAAAGTCCACAACCCTGCGGCTCATAGCCGGTTTTATCAAGCCGGACGAGGGCAGCATATACTTTGAGGGCAAGGATATCACCGGGCTGCCTCCGGAACAGCGTGAGGTCAACACGGTTTTCCAGAACTATGCGCTTTTTACCCATATGTCGGTGGCGGAAAATATAGCCTTTGGGCTGAAGCTGAAAAAGTATCCCAAGGACTATATTGCAGACCGTGTGCACTATGCCCTGTCCCTGGTGAACCTGGAGGGCTATGGTGACCGTAACCCGGCCACCCTTTCGGGAGGCCAGCAGCAGCGTATAGCCATCGCCCGGGCCATCGTAAACGAGCCCAAGATATTGCTTTTGGATGAGCCCCTTGGAGCCCTGGATTTAAAGCTAAGGAAGTCCATGCAGATCGAGCTTATGAAGCTGAAGGAGGAGCTGGGTATCACCTTTGTGTACGTTACCCATGATCAGGAGGAGGCTCTGACCATGTCTGACCAGATCGTGGTGATGAACCACGGAGTCATAGAGCAGATCGGTACTGCCGAGGATATATATAATGAGCCGAAAAACGCCTATGTGGCCCGATTCATCGGAGAGGCGAACCTCAAGGTGGGCAAAATGACCTCCGCCTCCGTGGTAAATGTCGAG
The DNA here is from genome assembly GCA_024687655.1 of Lachnospiraceae bacterium. Classification (GTDB taxonomy): domain Bacteria; phylum Bacillota; class Clostridia; order Lachnospirales; family Lachnospiraceae; genus JAILEN01. The sequence goes on from JAILEN010000212.1 coordinate 4,227, forward strand.
GGAGTGGACTTCCCCTGCACGGACGAGGGCTTTTTGACCGGTACCCCTGTGGATGTGATGATCCGTCCCGAGGATGTGGAGCTTACCACCACAGACAAGGGCCGTGTCACCGGTGTGGTCAAGATCGGAAGAGCGTCGTGTAAAAGAGT
>JAILEN010000215.1 GCA_024687655.1 Lachnospiraceae bacterium
TTATTTGCGTGATACGCTATATTGACCGTGTAAGAAGAAAGCATATCCGGCAACAGATCACGTACCTGTCCGGAACGTGTGCCTTCTCTCGCGCTTGATAATACATACCTCGAAGCATTGCCGCTTAAGTTTGCGGGTATTGCATCATATATGTCCCCCGCCAGACCGGAAGGATCGATTTTTGTAAAACTGAGTCATTCCCATCCTTATCCGTGCTGCTCTGATCCTCTGTCCTAATGTTTATATAACCATCCCAAGGGGAAATTAAAAACGAAGGAGGAAGAAAGCCATGTTTTTGGTAAGTACACGCATGGTCTGTATTTCCGCCAGATCTCGGGCTTCCGTTTAGGATCAGTACCTTCATCCTGTTATTCCTCCTACTTTCATATTATTCTTTTAAAAGATTCATGACTGTATCTCCATGCCTGCGTTCGTCATTTTTCACGCTCTCAACCTCTGGGTATTTGGCCACTACAGGTTCGTAATTCTTTTCGGCATCATATTCTCCCTTCGCAATAAGAGGGTATAGACGCTTCTTTCCTATTATGCGATACATTATAGGCAAAAAAACAGCCTTGGTTTTCTTAGGCTTTAGCACTTGGCCTGTGAGCTTTTTAAACACTGCTGCGTGGCGCCCTTCCTCAGAAGCTAGCTGCCTGAATGCGTCCGCATCGGTCTTATCCTTTACGACTTCAGCCAATGCTTCATACATAAGAACGGCGTCCAGTTCACCCTGCTGGGACTTATGCAGAATCTTCATTTCATCTTTATCCATATTCCCCTATCCTCTCTTTGAAAGCTTATCCGCAATCAAAAGATATACATAAGCCACTATGATCAAAAAGATCAATAGTATCAGTATCCACCACACACTACCCATGTAGGGCAGTTCATCACAAAAGCCAAAAGCGCCGGCAGGACTTCCCCAGTTTAAGAAGAAGTAGGGGTAATTATACCCTTCGGCAAACTCCCATCCAAGAGCATATCCTATACCTGCGTATATGGCATACAATATTGGCGGTATGGTCACAAATAACACGTCCCTTTTCTTTATGCCGGCCCCTGTACCTGAGACAAAGAAGTCATGCACAGCCGCCACAGGAACGATCATATGTGTTAATGTATTGGGGATGTTCCACGCATCGGCACCTAATGTTGGTGCCAGGACAAATGTAAAGACAACGCCTGTAAGAGTTATCGATACTGTCCCAACAAATTTGATAATACGCCACGCCTCGCCTATGGCCTTATCCTGTAGTATCAGATATGATCCATAAGCGCATATCAAAGCTATGGCGATATTGGACTGGATGGTAAAGTACATAAACACCCTGCTTCCACCCATGAAAGCATCTCTGCCGCCATATGCACTCATGCATACGCCAACAGCGGCAGAGAGGATAACAATAAGCTTTAGTATAAGACTGATCCTTTTATTACCTGATATCATTTTTGCCACCATTACATATATACAACGGTATCTGATAAAGGCTTACGGTTTGTATGGGTATCAAGTGGACCTACGCCTTCGGCAGCATAGCCAAGATCCAAAAGCATAAGAATCTCTTCATTTTCGGGAAGTCCAAGTTCTGCAGAAGCCTTGTCGGGATCAAAATAATTGATCCAGCAGCTGTCAACACCCTCGTCTGCAGCGGCAAGGATCATATGCGTGGCAACGATAGTAACATCCTCTACGCCCGAATCACGCTTTTCTCCGGGGTAAGTGAACACATTATCCTTATCAAAAGCAACCACAACCACAGTTGGAGCCCCGTATCTGCAGGGGGTTATACTATCGATCTTTTTTAATGCGTCCTCTTTTTGGATAACATATACCCGTTGCTCCTGCAGATTCTTTGCTGTAGGCGCAAGCCTGCCTGCATTTAGGATGGCATCAAGCTTCTCTTTTTCCACCTGCCGGTCACTATACTTCTTACATGAATACCTTTTTTCAACAACTTCTTTGAATTCCATAACTTCCTCCCACTAATGCTGCTGTAGTTAATATGTGTTTTGCAATATTATATTGTGCAAAATACATATTGTCAAGATTTTCTTTTTTACGGAATCTCCAATATCACTTCCGCCAGAAGTACAGAAAAGGTCATTTCCGAATGATCTTACTTAGGTGACCTGTTGTAAACATCCACATCCAAAAGGTTTTCCATTTTTTCGACGATGACTGATACGGCCACATCTCCGGTTGTGTTGTTCATCGTCGAAAACATATCTACAAACGGGTAGATACCGATTATCAGCCCTATAGCTTCAAAGGGAACTCCAAGATGCGATAATACGACGCCAAGACATACCAGTCCGGATCCGGGAACGCCGGGGGCGCCCAGGGACAAAAGGATTATGGTTATTGCGAGGGAAATAAGCATGGATGACGGTACGTCAACTGCATAACCTCTTGCCAAAAACAGGCCAAATACAGTAAGGCCTATCGATGCGCCATCCATATTGATGGTGGCACCCAAAGGAATGGAAAAATTGCATACCTTTGGAGATATTCCCATTTTTTCTCTGCATACCTTCAAATTTATTGGCATGGCAGCGGAACTCGAGGAAAGAGTAAAGCTCGTTAGCATGCCTTCAGGGTTATTTTGGTAAAATTTAACCGGATTTAACCGGGTAAAGATCAAGATCAAAAGCCCATATACCGAGATCATTATCGCAAAAGTAAATAGTATAGTGCCTATGACTCCCAGAAGAGCGAGGATCGTTGTGCCGTTCATGTTAATGATAAGCATGGATACGGAGCAAAAGACCGCCAGGGGGATGAACTTTGCTATCATCGTTGTAAGCGTCAAAAACAGTGCGTTACAGGCCTCAAAAATCTTTGTGAGCAGGGCAGAGTGTTCTCCCGTCAGACTTATAGCAATTCCGATAACCAGCGCCAAAAATATGATCTGAAGCGTATTTGACTGCGAGAATGGCAGCACAATGTTATTTGGAACAATACTTATTATGGTAGAAAGCAACGAAGTATCCACGTCGGCTCCCGATGCAACGGTTGTTACAGGATCCATGGACAAAGAAAGGGCAAATCCCACCTCTCCGGGCGAAAAGATCTTAGAGGTAACAATAGCGATGGAAACAGCAATAGCGGTGGTAATACAATACAGGCTTACGACCTTTGCCCCGATTTTTCCCAAGACCGACAGATCCTTAAACTGTGAGATACAGGATGCGATCGAAAAGAATACAACCGGAGCGATCACGATATTTAAAGCGCTCATAAACATCGTTTTGATAGGAGATAAAAGGTATGTCCTAATGGCCTCAGTACCGGCCTGAGGGACTATAAACTTAAGTAGCAGGCCACAGGCAACGCCCAAAAACAGTCCGAAGATCGTCTGTTTTAACATGGACTGTTCCTCATTGCTTACCAAAATAAGCGCACGGTTTCGGCCGCGTTTATGTTCAACCCTTAAGCTGTTGCCGAAAGAACTTAAGAGTATCCCGCGGATGGATCGCTCTTTTTCGACATCGGAAAGCTCATCCATCTCTTCAGGACCGACCTCAAGGTCATTCCAGTATGGATCAAATTCCTGCCCGGGAACAATGATCAAAACCGATGTTTTCCCCAAAAGCTTTCTTATAGCTATTGTGATCTCGCCGGTATTGTCACCCAATTCCAAAAGATCGGTCAAAAGCTCCTCGGTTGCAAGGCAGCTTCGCATTATAAGCCTTTTGTTTATATCAAGCTCCTTAAGCGTTGCCTCCACATATTCTGAGCATTCCCCAATCGGGTTTTTTCCATCCATGGAAAACGTCTTCTTTTTGTTTAGATACTTCATATGATGTCCCCCCTGAATTTGTTTAAAAAATCATACCACACCTTGAAGGGGTTTGCAAAAACACAGAGGGCGCCGATAAAGTAAACTTAATGTCAGTTGGATAGTCAAAAAAAGACAGCTTCCAGATTTTCAGATTTGATTTGACTCCAACATTATACTATTGTCTACCGCTTCCGTCAAAAATGATGCCCTACGTCCGCTTCGCTCCCGCAGGCCGACGGAATGGAAGTTACGCGACTTTCATCGCGGGTTTTATCCTTCATACTGCTTGGCTGCTTTTTATCTGCCGCTGTTCAGATGTCAAGGACCACGGCCCGAAGGGTGCTTCGCATCCTTGACATCTGAAACAGTCGGCAGATACTTTGTAATCAAGCAGTATGAAGGATCTTAACTGCGTCCGTCAGGACGCCTTCCATTCAAGAGAACGCCGTCAGGCGTTGTTTCCTTTTTTACAACAGGCGCAGCTGTGTCCTGATTGCTGCTGATTTTCGGGCTGTTATCCCAGGTATTGTTGCCTGGAGCCTTTCTATATAGCTTCTTCCCTGATCATAGTGTTCTGCCAGTATTTCACGTGTTGTCACTTTATCCATTTCAACATCGTCTGTTCCGGTTCTTTTAAGGCTCCTCTGCTGTCTGCTATACCTTACCAGATCTATGATCTTCTCTTCTCCAAAGTTTTCTATGTGACACCTGAGTTTGCTCATTCGATCAGCTCCGGTGTGACTCCAGCCCAT
>JAILEN010000216.1 GCA_024687655.1 Lachnospiraceae bacterium
TCCATTCCGTCGGCCTGCGGGAGCGAAGCGGACGCAGGGCATCATTTTTGACGGAAGCGGTAGACAATAGTATAATGTTGGAGTCAAATCAAATCTGAAAATCTGGAAGCTATCTTTTTTTGACTATCCAACTGACAATAAGTTTACTCTATCGATTGATATTTCCTTGTAATTTTAAGGGTATAAAAGTATAATGATACGTGGCTGTAGAGTTACAGTCACGTATTTTTTTTACAGGAGGAATATATACTATGTTTGGTTTCGGAAGTATGATCCAAAAGCTTAAAAAGGATCCTAAGACTATTGTTTTTACTGAGGGCAGCGACCCTCGTATTTTAGAGGCGGCTTCCCGTCTTTTGGCAGGTACGTTTTTAAAGCCCATCCTTTTGGGTAATCCCCAGGAGATCAGGGATGCAGCAGAGGAGGCAGGCTACAATATCAACGGCGCTACCATCATCGATCCCGTCAACTATGACAGATTTGACGAGATGGTGGAGCTCTTCTGTGAGCTTAGAAAGAGCAAGGGCGTGACTCCCGAGCAGGCAAAGAGTATCCTGTCCGGCGCCAACTATTTCGGCACCATGCTGGTAAAAATGGGTGTGGCCGATGCACTTTTGGGTGGAGCTACATATTCCACAGCTGATACGGTAAGACCCGCGCTCCAGCTGATCAAGACAAAGCCCGGCAATTCCGTGGTATCATCCTGCTTCATTTTGGTACGTCCTTCAGCTACCGGTGACAACGAGGTTATCGCAATGGCAGACTGTGCCATCAACATCAATCCCACCGAGGATGAACTGGTGGAGATCGCAGGTGAGACAGCTGAGTGTGCCAAGGTATTCGGCATCGATCCCAAGGTTGCTTTCCTTTCATACTCCACCTTTGGATCAGGCAAGGGCGAGGATGTGGACAAGATGAGAAATGCTGCCAACAAGGCAAGGGAGAAGTATCCGGAGCTGCCTATCGATGGCGAGATGCAGTTTGATGCTGCGGTTTCTCCTCGTGTAGCAAAGACCAAGTGCCCCGGATCACCTGTTGCGGGACATGCCAATACATTTATCTTCCCGGATATCAATGCGGGTAATATCGGATACAAGGTGGCTCAGCGTATGGGTAACTTTGATGCTTACGGCCCCATCCTTTTGGGACTTAATGCGTCCATCAATGATCTCTCACGTGGATGCAACGCCATCGAGGTTTACTCCATGGCTATCATCACTGCAGCACTGGCATAATAGAGTCCGGACAGTTAGCTCAAAAGAACATTATTCTTTTTCACTAACTGTCCTCACACAATGATTGGAGGAAGTGTATATGGGAGTATATGATAGACTGGAACGGGCACTGGCGGATGTGAGAAAGAAGACGGACTTTGTGCCGAAGGTGGCTCTGGTGCTGGGGTCCGGACTGGGCGGATATGCCGATGAGATGAAGGTTGAGGCCACGGTGGATTACAAGGACATAGAGGGCTTCCCGGTTTCCACGGCACCCGGTCATGTGGGCAGGTTCGTATTTGGATATGTGGGTGATGTGCCTGTGGTATGCATGCAGGGACGTGTGCATTTTTATGAGGGCTATGATATGGAGGATGTGGTTCTGCCTCATCGTCTGATGAAGCTCATGGGTGCAGAGATCCTCTTTTTGACAAATGCCAGCGGCGGCATCAAGACAGGCTTCAAGGCCGGAGATCTGATGCTCATTACGGATCATATTTCATTCATGATCCCCTCTCCGCTGCGTGGAGCAAATGTGGGTGAGCTGGGAGTGCGTTTTCCGGATATGAGCCATGTGTATGATCCAGAGCTTTCCGATGTGATCAGAAAGGTGGGCATAGAGCAGGGCATAGGGCTCAAGGAGGGTGTGTACCTTCAGACCAAGGGACCCCAGTATGAGACGCCGGCTGAGATCAATGCGGCTCGTTTCATGGGTGCTGATGCGGTTGGTATGAGTACCGTTTGTGAGGCTATTGCGGCCCATCATGCAGGCATGAGAGTAGTGGGGGTTTCCTGCATTTCAAATCTGGCGGCTGGTATTTCCCCCACACCTCTTTCTGAGCAGGAGGTGCTGGACGCCGGCAAGATGGTGGCAAAGAAGTTCACGGCACTGGTAACGGAATCTATCAAACGGTTTTAAATATTGTCATCCTGAGCGCAGCGAAGGATCCTTTTGTGGATCATAAGATTCTTTGCTTCGCTCAGAATGACATTTTTGCTTTAAGAAGGAGGGTAATATGAATACAATTTTTAAAAACGCTAAGATATTAAAAACAGATCACGCGAAGCATAACTTCAGTATAGTTGAGGGCAGCCTGGCGGTAGAGGGTAATACCATTAAGCACGTTGGTGAGGTGCCCGCTGATTTTAAGGCGGAGAGGACCATCGACTGCGAGGGCAATCTCATCATGCCGGGATTTAAAAATGCACATACCCATACGGCTATGACCTTCCTCAGGAGCTTTGCAGACGACATGCCCCTGCAGGACTGGCTTTTCAATCAGGTTTTCCCCAGGGAGGGACAGCTGGTTGAGGATGACATCTACTGGCTGGATATCCTGGGTATCATGGAGTATCTCACCAGTGGTATCACCTCCAATTTTGACATGTACTTCTTCCCTCCGAAGAATGCAAAGGCCTCTGTGGACTGCGGCTTCAGGACGGTGCAGACCTCGGGACTCAACAACTTCGGCGGATCCATCGAGGTGGTGGAGGAAAACTACAATATAGTAAATGAGATGAGCGACCTGTCCTCCTTTATCATCGGTTTCCATGCGGAGTACACCACCTCTAAGGAACTGATGGAGGGCATAGCTGGACTGGCTCAGAAATACAAGAGCCCCTGCTTTATGCACAACTCTGAGACGGAGCTTGAGGTAAAGGAATGTATCGAGCGCTGGGGCAAGACTCCCACCGAGCTTACCGAGGAGCTGGGCATGTATGAGTATGGCGGGGGCGGATATCACTGCGTATGGATGAGCGACCATGACTTTGAGATATTTAAAAAGCGTGACATGTATGCGGTGACCAATCCCGGCTCCAATACCAAGCTGGCCAGCGGCATCGCCCCCATAAAGAGATATCTGGACGAGGGTATCAATCTTGCCATCGGTACCGACGGCCCTGCCTCCAACAATTGCCTGGATATGTTCAGGGAGATGTTCTTGATGACAGGCCTTGCCAAGATAAAGGAGAGGGATGCGGCCTGCGTTCCTGCTGAGGAAGTGCTCTATGCGGCTACAGCCGGCGGTGCAAGATGTATGGGACTTGCAGACTGTGATTGCATAGAGGAGGGCAAAAAGGCCGACCTTATCATGATCGATCTGATGCAGCCCAACATGCAGCCTGAGAACAATACCATCAAAAATATCGTGTACTCCGGCAGCAAGCAAAATGTTGCTCTTACCATGGTAGACGGCAAGGTCCTCTATGAAGCCGGCAAGTTCGACATCGGCTTCGATCCCAGGGAGATTTACGCCAAGGCCAATGCCATCATAGGCAGGATGAAATAATCTCAAATGTTTACTTTGCTCGTGCTTTCATGGTATCATAATATCGTGGAGGGCCGTATCATGAAGATGAAGAGTTTGTTTTCGATAATAATGTCAGTTGTCATAGCTGTGTCTGCATTCCCGCAGACACGGCTTGTTGCGCTTGCCATGGTTTCAGCGGAGGGAGGGCACTTTGGTACAGGATATGTGATATTTGAGGGTGATCATTCCGCAGGATACATCCCCACGGACCATGTTGCATCCGCCATAGACGATGACTTCACCCTTTCTGACATCGAGAGGATGAGCGCAGCAACAGAGATCGTCTATGATGAGAATGGTGATCCGGTTGCAGTCTATTGTGACAGTGACAACGAGTATGGATCTTCTGAGACACATAGTGGGGGATTGCTCAGGTCCTTTGATCCGGCCATAGCATCCATGGAAGTCCCGGCTGCCTATCCTGCCGGTTATGAAGCCAATATGTCAGACGGCAGCGTGGACAACTATCTTCAGAATGTCCTTCCGCCCACGAGAGATCAGAGCCCTTACGGCTCATGCTGGGCCCATTCAGCCATATCCATGGCCGAGATATATGCTATAAAAAAGCTTGGCAGGGATAAGACTGTAAACTACAGCGAGCGGGCTCTGGTGCATTATGCATTCAGACAGGGGACAAACACTGTTGTGGGAGATGATAATGACGGAGATTCCATCACAAACGTTTTGCCCCATGATGAGGATTCGGACCTTTTAAGTATGGGCGGAAACAATCTCATAGCCATACAGCCTCTTTCAAAATGGCGTGGTATCCAAAGCGAAGCAAACGCTCCATATCCCACCAATACATATAGCGATAGATTCAGTAACATCCGTCCCGTTGTATCATGGACGGAACAGTTACAGTATAATGACGAGATCAGGATGAAGGACGCTTATATCCTGAACATCAATACGAACCGGAATCTGGCGAAGCAGTTCATTAAAGAATACGGTGCAGTTGGTATCGGATATTATCAGGGGTCAGGTTCGGTATCCGTTTTAGGTTCGGGCTATAATATTGACCACAACGCTGTGTACAGAAGTACCGCTGATACCTGCAATCATGCAGTCACTATCGTAGGCTGGGATGACAATTTCGATAAGGATTATTTCAGTACCAGTGTTACTTCCGGTGCTCCGTTTAATGGAGCATGGCTGGTGCGCAACAGTTGGGCGACTACTGATGCGAGTCATCCTGCATCCGCGAAACCTTATCCTATTAACTCCAATCCATATTATACCTATTTTTGGCTTTCCTATTATGATGCAGGTATAGATGATTATGCGTTCGCTTTTAAAATGCAGGACAGCAGTGACTTTGTTGACAACAATTATTACTATGACGGTCAGCTACACGATATCATATCACCGGACAGAAAGAGATTTACCGTTGGCTCCTATACAATAAATAATACAAAAAACAGGGCGGCAAATATGTATACGGCGGTCAAAAACGAGGAGATAAAATCCGTATCTTTGCAGTGTATCGCCAGAGCGGTGTCGAATACACCATACGAGATAAATATCTATACCGGGTGTACGGGGGCTCCTGACACAGGCGTATTGAGGGCGAGTCTGACCGGGTCAATACCCGTCGAAGGGTTTTATACCATAGACCTCCCGGAGGCGGTTAGTGTTAACCGGGGTGAAAAGTTTTCAGTGATCGTTACACTTAAAAATGGTGAAATGTTTGTTGACTGCGACGGGAAAACCACAAACTATCATCTTTTCCCCGGAAGTGACTGTGTAGTAATTACGGGACAAAGCGGCGGTGCAGGTCAGAGTTTTTATTGCCTCGAGGCCGACTATAATGGTCAGCATTATAAGGAATGGTATGATACCGCAGCGAATGGCGGATATAATTTCTGCATAGGAGCGCAGACTGATGATATATCCGGCAATGGCAGCTCATCAGGCAGTTCATCCGGTGGTGGTGGCGGCTCATCCGGCAGCGGAGGCGGTTCTTCCGGTGGTGGCGGTTCGTCCGGCGGAGGAGGTGGATCATCCGGCGGAGGCGGCGGTGGCGGCGGAGCAGCTGTCTCATCCAATGCCAAGACCACAACGGACAGCAATGGAAATGAGACCACCACAAACGGCTCCTCTACAAAGCTTTCCGACGGATCTGTCAGAGAGGTGACTGCTTCCGTTACAAAGGACAGTTCTGGCAATACCATTTCTACGGAAAAGGTTGAGGTGGAAAAAAGCAGCTCGGGGACCATAAGTGTCACTCAGACCAAAACCGAAAAAAGTACAGGGAATACTACCACTATGGTCTATACCGGAAAGAGCGGGTCCGCGATGACCATATCCTCGGTTAAAACCGATGAGACAACCCTGATCATTCCTGCCAGTGTATCTACGTACAATACTTCCACGCAGACTACACATACCTATAAGGTGATCACCATAGCGAAAAATGCTGTGAAGAACAACAAAAAGATCACAAAGGTTGTGGTGGGTAAAAATGTTAAGAAGATTGGGGAGAGTGCTTTTGCCGGATGTACAAAGCTCTCTTCAGTGACCATGGGAAGCAAGGTGACGGATATCGCCAAAAATGCTTTCAAAGGAGATAAGAAACTAAAGTCTGTCACCATAAACGGAAAGACGCTTAAGTCCGTTGGGAAAAATGCTTTTAAGGGTATCGCCAAGAATGCCAGGATAAGCGTAACGGGTAACAAAAAACAGTTCTCCGCTGCTAAGAAGCTCATTAAGAGTTCAGGCCTGGGGAAAAATGTGAAAATAATAAGGTATTAAATGATCCCGGCCCAGTTCAGGATTTTGAGGACCACAAAGATGACTCCCTGATGGACGATATAAATTTGAAGTGAATACCGGCCCAGTAAGGACAGCAGACCCCATTTTCGGATGGGGCCGGCTGTCTTTTTTGCAAAGTCAGAGGTGGCCTGATATGCGAAATATCCTGTCATATATAAAAAGATCCAGGGCAGGATGGAGAAATAATCCTCCGAGATAAAGCCCTTGAAGGGAAAGCCCAAATAGGCAGTGATGTAGTTTTTATAAAGGCCCTTTGAAATGGTGGCAACGGGGAAAGTGAAAAATGAAAGTCTGCCTTCTATAACATGATAAAAAAGTACAAACAAAAAAAGGCAGATGATGATACCCGGTATGGCGGGTGCTTTTTTCAATCCCTTGTCCAAAACTGCCATGATCAGCATTGCTGAGCCGATGAAGGTAAGAATACCGAACCATATGGGATTATTCGGAGTAAAGACAAGGGTGACAACTGTGATGGCCGCGCCACATAAAAACACTATGACGCCACGTCGGAGGATCTGCCGGGACAGTCCTACGGAGTATCCTGATATGAGGATGAATGAAAAGCAGATGATCCTGTTTAAGAGCAGGTCCGGATGGTTGGCAAACCAGCCGATGTGATGTCCGAATAGAAACACCAGATCCCAACAGGTGTGATATATGATCATAAGGATAACGGCTGCGCCTCTTGTGGCATCCAGCCAGTTGACACGTGTGCCTGATCGCTTTGATGAAGCCATATTTTAACAGTCCTTTCAGTTAAAAGTTCAACATCACATATAATACCATATATAGTAGCAAAATTCCAATCATATAACTATATTTTGTCTTTTATCCGACCTCGATTTATGGTATACTATCCAATGATTTTGTGTAGGATTCTTCGCTGCGCTCAGAATGGCGTGATTGTCATCCTGAGGAACGTAGTGACGAAGGATCTTGCGAAAGAGAGGAATTGATATGAAAAAACGAACCAGAATGGTGGCGATCATACTCATACTGGCCCTGGTGGTCACAGCGGTCCCCACAGGTATAGCCCTGATGGGGGCGGGCAGCGGCATCACCTCTCAACAGAGAGAGGATGCCATGGCGGAGGCATCACAGTTTTCAGCTGCCAGTTGGATGTCAGCCGTTGATGATCAGATGAAGCTTACTTCGGTAAATATACCGGGCACACATGACAGTGCCACGGCTCATATCACACCGGGATATTTCCTGCAGTGCCAGAAGCTGGGCATCAGCGATCAGCTTTACGCCGGCTTCAGATATCTGGATATCAGGCTGGCAGTGGATGAGGACAAGGAGGGCAATGTATCCCTCAAGTTCATACATGCCTTTGGTAATTGCAGAAAGACAGGTGCACCTTCTTCAGGCACCCTGCATCTGGATGATGTGCTTTCTGATGTCTATGCATTTTTGGATGCCAATCCCTCGGAGACCGTGATCTTTGTGGTCAAGGATGAGGGAGGCGAAGATGATCCTGCTGCCTTTGAGACTGCGTTTTTCTCATATCTGGATCAAAAGCCCGACAAATGGTACACGGCTAATACCATTCCCACCATAGGTGAGGTGAGGGGTAGGATAGTGCTGGCCACCAGATTTGACGATGTAAACGGAGAGGGTGAGGACCGTATGGGACTGATCACTCACTGGTCGCAGCAGGAGAATAAGGAAGTCATCGATGATCCTCAGGAGGTAGTTCCCATTAATGAGGGTGAGATGCTCTATGTCCAGGATCGCTTCAAGTACGGCGTTCAGGATAAATGGGCGGCCTTTGCGCAGTCCATGAATGAGAGCATGGCAGGAGATATAGTATTATCCCTTAACTTTTTAAGCACTTCCGGCAGCGGATCAGCCGGACACCCCAAGTCCTACGCCAACACACTGAATGCCCAGCTTTTGAACACTAACCTTGAGACCGGCAGATGCTATGGTGTGATCATAGTGGACTTTGGAGAAGAGGCTCTGGCACGGCATATTTTTGCGTCAAACATTTATTAGGAGATATTTGTAATGTCATTTATGATGGATTTTTTCGAGACAGATGATCTCGATGAAAAATATGAGCTTGTGTGCAGGATGGATGTGGAGGAAGAGGTTACCGACTCCATGATCGACAATATGGCGGCATCCCTGGATGTCGTGATAAACGACGGCACAATAGACAACCGCATCGAGGAATTGAAGCGGTGTCTTCGGACAAAGAAAAAGTATGAGAGTGTGAGGCTGCGCCGAGGATAAGAAACCTTATTTTTTCGGCATGGGATGAGTGCTCAGATAGGAGTTGTGGTAGCGCCCATCGTTTGTCACATCCTCTGAGAGCCAGGCAGGAGGTTCAAAGCCGGTGGCCAGCTCCTCTGAGGGAAACTCTATCTCGGCGATGATCAGTCCCTGATGGAGACCCATGAATACATCCAGCTCCAGGGTGAGATCCGAGTAATCGGCAGCATCCGTGACATCAGACAGTGGTATGAGATAGCGATGCTTGGCAATGATGATACCATCTGCCTTGTCACGCAGACGATTGTACGTCTCCTCATCCAGAGGCAGTTCGTGCTCCTCGCGGGCCATCATGCCTTCGCCCTTGATGGTGAGGATGTATTTGTCGTCGCTGCGGCGCACACGAATCACGGGGGAGGTGCAGATATACCCCTGCTCGATGGTTTTGTATTTATATTTTGCTACATCCAGAGGGATGTCAGCTACATCACTTATTAAAAACTTGCGTTCAATTTCCATACCCATGATATCTACCTCACTTTGGAATTGTATGTAAAAAATTATAGCAAGGAGGATCTATTATGTCAAAGCTTTGTATCTTTATGGCAGACGGAGTGGAAGAGGTTGAGGCACTGGCTGTGGTGGACCTGGCCAGACGTGCCGGCATCGACATCGATATGGTTTCTATAATGGGAAAAATGGAGATCGACGGATCACACAGTATCAAAATAGGAGCAGACACTCTGATCGAGGATATCAATCCAGATGACTATGACGGACTGGTATGCCCCGGTGGGCTTCGCGGTACCAATAACCTGAAGGCAGACGACAGGGTCGCCGAGCTTATCAGAAAATTTTTTGCAGCAGGCAAGCTCACGGCAGCCATCTGTGCGGCACCCACGGTACTGGGAGCAGCAGGGATACTTGAGGGCAAAAATGCCACCTGCTATCCGGGCTGCGAGGACGGACTTACCGGAGCCAATAAGCTTACAGACAAGGTGGTTAGGGATGGCAGCATCATCACTTCACGTGGCATGGGTACTGCCGTGGATTTCGGACTGGCGATAATAGAGTATTTTCAGGATGCTCAGGCAGCAGCTGATATGGCGAAGAAGATTGTATTTAGTGCATAAGGAGAAAAGATGAAGATCGGATTTGATAACGACAAATACCTGCAGATGCAGTCAGAACACATCAAGGAGAGGATATCCCATTTCGGCGACAAGCTGTATCTGGAGTTTGGCGGCAAGCTTTTTGACGACTACCATGCTTCCCGTGTACTCCCCGGCTTTCAGCCTGATTCCAAGATCCGCATGCTTTTACAGCTCAAGGATCAGGTGGAGGTGGTGATAGCCATTTCCGCAGGTGCCATCGAGGCCAACAAGATCCGCGGTGACTACGGCATCACCTACGATCAGGATGTGCTTAGACTTATCGACATATTCCAGAATCTGGGTCTTTTTGTGGGAAGTGTGTGCATCACCCAGTATACCGGCGAGCCCGATGCTGACAAGTTCAGGGAGAAGCTCAAGGGGCTGGGCATCGCATCCTATGTTCTCCACAAGATCGAGGGCTATCCCAATGATATCGACCATGTGGTAAGTGACGAGGGCTATGGTAAAAATGATTATATCAAGACCTCCAGACCTCTGGTGGTGGTGACGGCTCCCGGACCGGGCAGCGGCAAAATGGCCACCTGCCTGTCACAGCTCTATCATGAGAACAAGAGGGGGATCAATGCGGGTTATGCCAAGTTTGAGACCTTCCCCATTTGGAACCTGCCCCTGAAGCATCCGGTGAACCTGGCCTATGAGGCAGCCACTGCAGACCTTGCAGATGTAAACATGATCGATCCCTTCCATCTGGAGGCTTACGGCGAGACCACGGTCAACTACAACCGTGACATCGAGATCTTCCCGGTGCTCCAGGCCATTTTTGAAAATATCTATGGCGAGTGCCCCTACAAGTCACCTACTGACATGGGTGTGAACATGGCAGGAAAATGCATTAGTGATGACGAGGCCTGCAAAGCTGCAGCCAACCAGGAGATCATCAGGCGATACTACAAGGAGCGCTGCCTGGTAAAGCGCGGTACAGGAAATGTGGAGGCTCTTAAAAAGCTGGAGCTTTTGATGAAAAAATCAGGCCTGTCGGCAGATGACAGACCCGTGGTAAAGCATGCGCTGATCCGTGAGGAGGCCACCCATCATCCTGCCTGTGCCTTTGAACTTCCGGATGGAAGTATCATGACCGGCAAGACTACGGATCTTATGGTATCCTCTGCGGCAGTGGTCTTAAACACCATTAAGGAAATGGCGGGGATCCCCCATGAGGAGCATCTGATCTCTCCTGAGGCTCTAAAGCCCATCCTGGAGCTGAACAGAGACCGCCTGAAGAATACGGACCCCAGACTTTCCATCCATGATGTACTGACGGCGCTTTCCATTTCCAGTGCCATGAATGAAAATGCGCAGCTGGCGCTTAACCAGCTGGAGAACCTAAAGGGCCTGGAGATGCACTCTACGGTGCTTTTGTCGGAGTCAGATGAGAGCGTATTAAGGAAGCTTTTGGTGAACGTCACCTGCGAGCCCCGCTACGAATTCTCCCGTATGTTCCAAAAATAAGATCAAAAAAAAGAGTGAGTCCTGTAGCTACGTAGCAACTCGTTTTTCCGAGTTGCGGTGGCACAGGACTCACTCACTTTGGTCTCAAAGACTATAACTCTTATCCGTAAGCCTGGCCTCGAACTCATCGCAGGAGAGAGGCTCGTCACAGAAGAACCCCTGTATGGCCAGCTTATCATTGATGCCGCGTATGAACTCCAGCTGCTCTCTGGTCTCCACACCCTCGACTACGATATCCGTCCCAAGCTCGGCCAGCATCATCAGTGTATGCCGAAGAAGGATCTCGTCGCGGCTCTCATTTTTATCCCCGATACGGGAGATCACCGAACGATCCATCTTTACCACATCAAAGGACATATCCTTGAGCAGGTTAAGGGAGGTGTATCCGGTACCGAAATCATCCATGGATACCCGGATGCCGTTGGCATGCATCTGCGTAATGAACTCCTCCAACGCCCTGGGATCCTCATAGTTGGCCAGCTCCGTAAGCTCGATCTCGATGAGAGAGGGGTCCAGATTGTACTTTTTAAGCATCCCCAGGGTCTCATCCACCAGCTGCCTGCGGATCAGATTCTCCTTGGAATAATTGATGGAAACGGGCACTGCGGGAAGGCCGACATCCAGCCATCTGCGCAGATCCCGGCATACACATTCAAGCATATACAGATCCAGCTCGATCATCTTGCCATTGTCGGAAAGAGCAGGAATAAAGTCATCGGGAAGCAGCACCTCGCCGTGATTCTCCCAGCGAACCAGAGCCTCTGCAGCCACCAGCTTGCCGGTATCAAGAGCTACCTTGGGCTGATAGCAGGGATAAAAATCATGGTTTTTGATGGCGACATCAAAGCTGGCCACCAGACGCTTGGCCCGTATACTGTGCTCCAGCATGGTGGGCTGGAAACGAACCGCATGATAGGTGCCAGTAGCATGTGCCACGCCGCAGGCCACGGATGCGCTCTCAAGGGCTTCGTCGATGCTGTCGGTCTCGGAGTTTTCAAAAACGCCGATCCATGCATTTACAGCCACGTGCTCAGTGTGATCGAAGATCTGGATGTCGATCTGGACATCCTCCAGAATGGAAAGAGCGGTATCCAACTGGGACTTGGGGATGATGAGTAAAAACTTGTCCCCACCCAGACGTGCTGCCAGCCCCCGGTTCATGCCCACCAGAGTATTCAAAAGACGGGCATAGCGGATGAGCACCTGGTCACCGTTTTTGATCCCTATACGCTTGTTGGTATAGGAGAAGCCACGGAGGTTGATAAAAATGACAGCCATGCAAAACAGCTCGCCCACAGCCTCCAGCTTTTTGCCCTCCATGCGGACACCGGCGGTATTGTAAAGACCGGTCATCAGATCCATATAGCGGCTCTTTTCCACGTTGATGCCCAGGCGGATCCGGGACATCAAAAGATAGATGATGTTGCCGAAGGCCATAAGCAGGCTCATATCCTCCTCGGAAAAAGTGCAGTCCGCCAGAGGATATGCGTCAACCACGCCCCGCCCGTTGTTTAAAGTGGGGTATGACTGGTGGACGACACCGGCGGCATTGATGGGAAGACCGCTGTCATAGTTGTAATAGTCGTCTCTCTCATCCAGATCGAAGACGCTGGCCTCGATCATAATATTGATATCAAGTCTGCCGACCTTCATCTGCTCCAAAAGCTTGGTCTCGTGAAATCTCCTCAGCAACTGGTCCCATAACTCATCTATGGTGGTCACTTTAAAATTAAGTGAACCAAACAGCTTGATAAGATCCTTAAAAGAAAGTATATTCTGCTGCTCCATATTGGCTCCTTTTACATATGTGTTAACAGTATGATTCTACCATTATTTCCTTTACATTTAAAGCATTTTATCATATTATAAAGTAGGTTTTTTGTGAATTGATAAGGAGTTTTTTATGACAGTGACACAGTTTTTTACATTACTCGGTGGAGTGGGTCTGTTTTTATATGGCATGACCATGATGTCCAGCGGACTTCAGAATGCGGCGGGAGATAAGCTCCGTGTTCTTTTGGAAAAGGTTACATCCAACAAGTTCATGGCAGTTTTCCTGGGTATCGCCGTGACGGTGCTGATCCAGAGTTCATCGGCCACGGATATGATGGTCATAGGTTTTGTTAATTCGGGACTGATGCAGCTGGCGGAGGCCATTGCGGTTATCATGGGTGCCAATATCGGTACCACCATCACCGCGCAGATCACGGCTTTTGACCTGACTGCACTTTCACCCTTTTTACTTTTCGCCGGCGTTATCATGTATCTTTTTATAAAGGACCAGATGGCCAAGCATGCAGGCTCCATCGTGTTGGGCTTCGGCATGCTCTTCGTGGGTATCGGACTTATCAAGCAGGCTATCGTGCCCCTGTCCCAGAGCCCGGTTTTCATCAGCTTTCTGGACGGCCTGAGGAATCCTTTACTGGCTGTTTTATTCGGCATAGCCTTTACCGCACTTTTGCAGAGTTCATCATCATCGGTTGTTATCTTCCAGGCCTTTGCCATCCAGGGGATACTGGAGTATGAGATAGCGGTCTATCTGGTGATAGGTGCCGCGGTAGGTTCCGTTACCCCCAACATTCTGGCTTCCCTTACCACCAACAGGAACGGTAAGAGGACAGCACTTCTTAACCTTATCTTCAACCTGTTCAGGGCGGTGATACTCTTTACACTGGTTACCGTATTCCCCCAGATCACAGGCTTTATCCAGGCACTGTCTCCCGGAGATGTGGGACGTCAGGTGGCTAATACCCATACGTTTTTTGCCATATTTGCAGTGCTCATCATGTTGCCCTTTACGGATAAGATAGTGGCGATTACGGAGAAGCTGATACCGGTACTTCCCGAGGAGACCCGTTCCAAGCAGGAGATGCAGCTTATCTACATGGTGGATGCGAAAAACACCCTTCCTTCGGTTGTTATCGCCCAGGCCATCAAGGAGCTCAAGCGTCTCGGCAAGCTCTCCAGGGATAACCTGGAGGCTGCGGTCAACTGCTTTTTCTCCAAGGACGACGATCTCATCGAGCAGGTGGAGACCACGGAGTCCATCGTGGACTATCTGACTAACGAGATATCCGACAGGCTTATAGAGCTTCGTTCCATGAACATCTCCGAGTCCGACGTTTATCGCGCTACAAAACTGACACTTATCGCTTCCAACTTTGAGCGTATTTCCGACCATGCGGAAAATATCATCGAGTACAAGCAAAAGATCGGACGGGCAAAGGATAATCTGGGCAAGCCTGCCCGCAGGGAGATCAAGGCCCTCACCGAGGCCACCCTTAAGACCATAGACATGTCCATCGACATCTTCAGCCGTGAGGACTTTTCACTGTTGCCTGAGGCTCAGGCTCAGGAGGAGCTGGTTGACAAGCTGCAGGCTGATATGATCGATGCCCACATGGAGAGACTCCTAAAGGGCAAGTGTGATCCTGCGGCAGGTGTGGTATTTACGGATATCTCCACTGACCTGGAGCGCTGCTCGGATCACGCCATCAATATTGCAACTGCACTGATCAAGCCTTCTGAGAGGCGGGCAAAGAGGGCGTAGAAATGGCTAAAAACTACAAGAACTGGGAAAGGCTGGACAACACGGCGAAGATATTCCCGGTCATAGCGAATGACACGCTTACAAATACATATCGCATATGCTCCGTTTTAAACGAGGAGGTGGACGGTGAACTTTTGCAGGAGGCGGTGGATATACTGCTTCCCAAGATCCCTGCCTTCCGTAACAGACTCCGCACAGGCTTTTTCTGGTACTATTTCGAGGAAAACGACAAGCCTGCTCCCAGAGTGAGCCAGGAGCACGAGTATCCCTGCAGGTTCATACATCAGAACAAGAACAACTATTATCTTTTCAGAGTTTCATATTATAAAAACAGGATCAACCTGGAGGCTTTTCATGCCCTTACAGACGGCATGGGTATCATCGGCTTCATCCGGGAACTGACCTATCAGTATCTGAGACTGGCTCATCCCGAACTTCGCGAAAAGCTGGGTGACGGACTTTCAGATGAGACCTCGCTGGATCGTGAGGACAGCTACAAGGCCAATTATAAAAAGGCTTCCAAGAGTGTCTATAAGACAAAAAAGGCATTTTTGATAAAGGGCGAGAGACTGCCCTTCAAGGGCTTTGGCCTGATGTGCGGCTTCTTTCCCGTTCAGCAGGTGAAAAAAGTGGCCAAGGAAAAGTACGGGGTCTCCATCAACGAGTATCTGGTATCAGCTTTTGCATATGCCACCTACAAGTCCCACGGCAGGGACGTTACAAAGGATAAGCCCATCAGGGTGGCTGTTCCCGTGAACTTAAGACCCTTCTTTGATTCCATTACTACCAAGAATTTCTTCGTAGTGGTGTCAGCGGAGTTTGCACCGGAGCGTGATGACTACAGTTTCGCTGAGGTGACCCAGATCATCAGGGAGAGTCTCAGGTCTCAGATCAACAAGGAAAACCTGGAGAACATTTTTTCCTATAACGTGTCAAACGAGAATTATCTGATAAGCCGTGTGGTACCTCTTTTTGTGAAAAATATTGCCATGAAGGTGGTGTACACTCAGGCAGCCCTGGCCAATACCACCACCATTACCAATATCGGAAACATCGGAGTCAAGCCGGAGTATCAGGAATATATCAGGACATTTTTCGGCTTTTTATCCTTCTCCAAGGGTCAGGAGATGAAGTGCGTCATCAATTCATATCTGGATCAGATGGTGATGACTTTTTCGTCGGCCTTTACGGATACCTCCATCCAGAGGCGTACCTTTGCCCAACTGGCTGAGGACGGCATAGAGGTGGAGATCGAGACGAACGGAGTTTATTATGAGTAGAAAATGCAGTCACTGCGGAGTGACGATCTTGGACAATACAGAAAAATGCCCGCTGTGCAACGGCATTCTGGACGCAGGGGAAAACGGGGTGGACAGATATCCCGATATCGTGCACAAGGCCAGAAAGCTGGGAGTGGTGTTGCGTATCCTCATGGCGGCGTGGGTGGCCATCTCTGCCATCTGCGGACTGGTCAATTACTATACCTATGACGGAGTGCTGTGGTCGGCCATCGTATCCATTTCCATTTTCTATGTGCTGTTCATGCTGTATCTCATGACCTATACAAATGTGGGATATCTGGGCAGGATATTTGCGTCGGTGATCATGGGAGTGGTACTGGTGGTTTCCATAGATGTGGTCAACGGTTTTGCCGGATGGTCAGTGGACTATGTTCTGCCGGGAGGACTTTTTGCCATTGATATCGCCATTATGGTAGTGCGGTTTGTGAATTATAAAAATTGGCAGTCCTACATGTACACCGAGTTTCTGGTGGTGCTTTTGGGACTCATTCCCATCATACTCATCAATATGGGACTGGTGCATCATCCCAGGGTGTCGGTGGCGGCGGTCTTCACCTCGGTGCTTTTGTTTATCGTTACACTCATTATAGGAGGCAGGGCGGCCAGATCGGAGCTAAAGCGGAGATTTCATATATGACGATCCGTGTGCTTACATTTTCTGATAAAGGAGAGTCGGTGGCAGAAAAGCTGTGTAAAAAACTGATGGCTTTTACTGACATCGACTTTATGCGTTGTGGGGAGACCATTTCTCTTTCAAGGTGGACAAAGGAATGGTTTTTCAAGGCGGATGCACTGGTCTTTATCGGTGCCTGCGGCATAGCAGTGAGGGCCGTAGCGCCCTTTGTGGAAAGCAAGGTAAGCGACCCTGCGGTGGTGGTGGTGGATGAACTGGGGCATTTTGCAATTCCCATCTTAAGCGGACATCTGGGAGGTGCCAATGAACTGGCGTCACAGATCGCCGAGGTGCTGGGTGCTCAGGCAGTGATCACTACGGCTACGGATATCAATAAGGTATTTGCCATAGATGACTGGGCCAGGAGAAATGACTGCGTTATTCTGGACGCGGGAAAAATAAAGGATGTGGCGGTGCGGCTTTTGGATGGAGGCACCGTAACCATAAAGAGTAATTTTCCCATTGCCGGCAGGGAGCCCGTGGGGGTCTCTCTTACCTCTGAGGACAGTGCGGATGTGCATATTTCCACCAGACGTGAGGGGATATTCGGAGGCAGGGCTGCCAGGCAGGTTTCGGCGGGACCCTTTGATGCCAAGGACAGAAAAAAGGATCCCATGATAATCGTCCCCCATATTGCTGTTTTGGGGATAGGGTGCAGAAAGGGGACCAAAGGGGCCGCTGTTGAAAAATGCTTTGAGCATGTTTTGAATGAACTGGGGATCTTTGAGGAAGCCTTTTATCGGGTGTGCTCCATAGACTTAAAAAAGGATGAACCTGCTATACGCGAGTTTTGTGAGGTACACAGTCTGCCATTTTATCCATACTCTTCGGATGAACTTAAAAAAGTGCCGGGAGAGTTTTCATCCTCGGGCTTTGTGGAGGAGATCACCGGGGTGGATAATGTTTGTGAGAGGAGCGCCGCTCTGGGTGCCGGGGACGGACGGATAGTGCTTAAAAAGGTGGTATGGGACGGGGTCACCATGGCGGTGGCATTCAGGCAGATATCGCTGGTGTGGTAATCTGTCATCCTGAGCGAAGCGAAGGAACTTTTTTGTAAAACATAAGGAGTTTTAGTCTTCATGATACATTTTGTTGGAGCGGGACCCGGAGCGGAGGATCTCATCACCGTCAGGGGCGCAGCTCTTTTAGGCAATGCGGATGTGGTCATTTATACAGGCAGTCTGGTGAATGCCGGCATATTAAAGCTGTGCAGGACGGAGGGTGCCGAGATTTACAACAGCGCTGAGATGACCCTGGATCAGGTGATGGGGGTCATGATCCGTGCTGATGCAGCCGGCAGGGAAGTGGTGAGGCTGCACACCGGAGATCCCGGTCTCTATGGTGCCATCAGGGAGCAGATAGATGAACTCCGCAGACATGGTATCGGCTTTGAGGTGGTTCCCGGGGTCTCATCCATGGGAGCAGCGGCGGCTGTTTTGGAGACGGAATATACCCTGCCCGGGGTGTCCCAGTCGGTGATAGTCACCCGTATGGCGGGCCGCACACCGGTGCCTGAGTCGGAGAGTATATCTTCACTGGCTTCACACGGGGCTACCATGGTGATCTTTTTATCGGCAGGGATGCTTCCGGAGCTTTCAGAGGAACTTCTGGCAGGGGGTGCATATACCATGGACACACCGGCGGCTCTGGTATACAAGGCCACCCACCCGGATGAAAAGGTGATACGGACCACAGTAGGTTCACTGGCAGCTGCAGGACGTGAGAATTCCATTGATCACACCGCCCTTGTGGTGGTAGGGGATTTCCTGGGTGATGACTACGAACTTTCAAAACTATATGATCCGGATTTTGAGACGGGATTCAGGAATGGCGAGATATAAGGAGGATGTCATGAAGAAACATATCACACTAATCGGAATGGGCTGCGGGCCCCTGGGCGTTACTGCAGCGGGTATGATCGCCATAGAAAATGCGCAGCTGATCATCGGATCTGAAAGGATGATCGAGATCCTGCCCGAGGTGTCTGCCCGGGTGGTGACAGAGCTTCATACCCATGAGATATATCAGGTCATCTCAGAGGCATCAGAGGAAAAGATAGCAGTTCTTTTCAGCGGAGATGTGGGCTTCTACTCCGGAGCCGAAAAGCTCTATGAGATGCTTTTGGACGGTGATGAAGATCATAAGGTGGATCTTATAGCCGGGGTTTCGGTGCTCCAATACCTGGCTGCCAGACTGGGACTCAGCTGGCAGGATATCAAGGTCATCAGCGCACATGGCAGGGATATCGATCCGGTGAAGTATGCTTTTACCGGGAAAAAGGTTCTGTTTCTGACATCATCCGCTGAGGGACTCCATGAGATCTGCGCAAAGCTCTGCGATGCCAGCTTTGAAAACAAGAGGGTGGTGGTGGCCGAGCGTCTGGGCTATGAGGATGAGAATATCATATACTGTCTCGTATCCGAGGCACGAGACATGCCGGTGGATGATCTGAATGTCCTGCTGGTGGGATGACACCGGTTAAAGGAGCAACACATGATAGGCAGGATATTTGCCCTGGGCATCGGCCCCGGAAACATTTCAAATATGACAGCCCATGCGGTTTTCGTTATAGGGATCTGCGATGTTATCTGCGGATATGACAGGTATGTGGATCTGCTGGGGGATATGATCACCGAAAAGCAGGTGGTCAAAACAGGCATGCGAAAAGAAGCTGAGCGCTGCCGGGAGGCCATCAGACTGGCAGGCGAGGGTCACCAGGTGGCGGTGATATGCTCCGGAGATCCCGGAGTGTACGGCATGGCCGGACTGCTTTTAGAGATGCTGAGGGACAGGGATGATATTGGTTTTGAGGTGGTACCGGGTATCACTGCTGCCACCAGCGGTGCGGCTGTTTTGGGTGCTCCCCTGATGAATGACTTTGCGGTGATATCACTGTCGGATCAGCTGACGCCCTGGGATAAGATCGAGCACAGGCTTCGCTGTATCGCAGAGTCGGATATGACCATTGTGATATATAACCCCATGTCCCATCACAGACCGGACACTTTAAAAAATGCCTGCGATACCCTGCTTAAATACCGGGATGCCGACACTGTCTGCGGCTGGGTGAGAAATATAGGACGGGACGGGCAGGAGTCGGAGATCACAGATTTAGGCAGACTTAAAGAAACAGAGCTTGATATGCTCTGCACCGTTTTTATCGGTTCGAAGGACACCACCTTAACAGACGGGCGCATGGTGACCATCAGGGGATATGAAGTATGAAGGTTTTTATATTCGGAGGTACTACCGAGGGCAGACTTGCCGTCGAGGAGTATATAAAAAAGGGTGATGAGGTCACAGCATCGGTAGCCACTGAAATGGGTGAGGAGGAACTTCACGGACTTTCCGCCAAAATCCTTGTGGGCCGTCTGGATGAGCAGGGTATGAAGACTGTCATCGACGGATACGAAGTAGTGATAGACGCCACCCACCCCTATGCTGCAGAGGCTACAAGAAATATAAAAAAAGCCTGTGCCGATCTGGGGATCGCATATCAGAGGATAGAGCGGGATACCGGATACAGCGGCAGTCTCCCGTCAAATTATTTTGAAGTGCATAGCCATGGGGATGCAGCGGATTATCTCAAAACGGTTTCGGGGAACATCCTGCTTACCACAGGTTCAAAGAATCTGTCGGATTATTCATCCCTGGAGCCCGAAAGGCTCTATGCCAGAGTCCTTCCCACAGCGGAGGCACTTTCGCTCTGTGAGGTGGCAGGCATACCGAAAAGTCATATCATAGCCATGCACGGACCTTTTTCAACAGAGCTCAATGTGGCAATGATCAGACAGTATGACATAGAACATCTGGTTACAAAGCAGACCGGTACAGTTGGAGGCTTTCCCGAGAAGGCCTTGGCGTGTATCGATACCGACACGGAACTTGTGGTTGTAAAAAACGGATAAAAAGGGGAACGATATGGAAAGAAACAGGATCTTCAGCTCCGATCTCTCTGAAATAATACCTACCGAGGAGAGGATGCCGGCCATTGAGTGGCTCTCCGAACAGATGCCCGGAGGGTTTTTCATATACCGTGCGGATGAGTCCACGGAGCTTTTATATGTCAATCAATCCACCTGCGAGATCTTTGGCTGTAAGGATGTACATGAGTTTCGCGAGCTTACCGGAAACACTTTTCGGGGAATGGTGCATCCCGACGACTATGACAGCATCCAGGATTCCATTGACAATCAGATAGCAAGTGCTTCAAATGTGAACAATATGGACTATGTGGCCTACCGTATCATCCGCAAGGACGGGGCCATCAGGTGGATTGACGACTACGGTCATTTTGCCAATCTGCCCGGCTATGGTGATGTGTACTACGTCTTTATCGAGGATATTACGGAGTCAAAACTGGCGGATGAGGAAAAGGAACGTAACCGTACCCTTTCGCTGGCTCTCGAAGAGGCAGAGCAGGCCAATGTGACAAAGATCGCATTTTTATCCAATATGAGCCACGAGATCCGCACTCCCATGAACGCCATAATCGGTTTGTATAATATAGCCCTGAAAAAAGAGGGGATAGATGAGGAGACCAGGGATATACTTTCGAAGATAGGTGAAAGTGCAAAGCACCTGTTATCCCTCATCAACGACATCCTTGATATCAGCCGCATAGAGTCGGGACACGCCAGACTTAAAAATGAGGAGTTTGCCTTCGGAAATATGATCGAGCAGATCAATACCATGACGGAATCACAGTGCGGGGACAAGGGGCTTGTCTTTGACTGTACCGTCCGGGGGCACATGGATGACCGCTATATCGGTGACGACATGAAGCTCAGGCAGCTTATCATAAATATCTTGGGCAATGCGGTGAAATATACTCCCTCTCCTGGGAAGGTGACATTTTCCGTGGAGGAAAAGAACGCCGGGACGGAAAGGCCATGATCAGCTTTGTGATAAATGATACGGGAGTGGGGATTGAAAAGGATTACCTGCCCAGGCTGTTTGAACCATTTTCCAAGGAAGAGGAGGGCACCAGCAACCGGTACGGCAGCACCGGGCTGGGCATGGCCATTACAAAAAATATCGTGGATATGATGGGAGGAGAGATCGAGGTCACCTCCGAAAAGGGCAGGGGCTCAGAGTTTTACGTCACCATTCCGCTCCAGGTATGCCAGAGTGGACAGGATGACACTTTGGAGGCTGACTTTTCAAATATCACTGCGCTGATAGTGGATGATGATATCACTGCCTGCGAGCATGGAGCCGTGGTACTTTCACGGGTGGGGATCCGGGCGGATCATGCGCTTAGCGGCAGGGACGCCCTTACCATGATGGAAAAACAGAGATCCCTTAAGATGCCGTATCGTATCGTCCTGGTGGACTGGAAGATGCCCGAGATGGACGGTGTGGAGCTGACCCGGCATATCCGCCGCCGGCAGGGGGATGAGGATACCACCATTATACTTACCACATATAACTGGGATGATATAATGGAAGAGGCATTGGATGCAGGAGTTGACGCATTTTTGGCGAAGCCCCTTTTTGCCGGAAATATCCGTCAGAAGATCACCGCCATCCTCTCTGAGAAAAAGGAGAGGAAAGCGGCTCAGACCATATCACTTGCAGGCAAAAGAGTTATGCTGGCAGAGGTCTGGGATAGCAGTGGCTCACCCTGAGGGAGCCGGTTTTATCCATGGCGATCTCAATATCCCGGGGATCACCGATGAGGCAGAGGATCTTGGAATCGTCCTGACATATCTCTCCCAGCAGGTTCATGGTAAGACCTATATGGGAATCCTTGCCCTCGCAGGGAAGGTATAAAACGATATCAGCCTCGAACCTGTAGGTGATGATGAGATCCGGCTCGTCGGGAATGGAGAGCACCTTAAAACCGGCCTTTTTTAAGTTGTTATCTATGCCCTTTGGCACGATGCCCTGCTCCGCATGGATGAAAAGGATGGTCTTGGAATTGCCAACATTTTCTTCCCTCTGGGATGCGTGTGCGGGACTCTTTTTGTCGTTTACAAACAGATCTCTGATATCCTTAAGAGGTGCCAGCCGCTCCGCAAAGCCTCTATACATGTCCAAAAGGTCAGGAGTCTCTGCAACTATGGTGGTATAGTCCTCATCCCGGGTGGCCGCCTCCATGGCCGCAGCTTTTTCGGACAGGTCCCTGGCACCCACCAGCGCAGCAACGCTCTTTAGGGAGTGGACCCTCAGTCCGTACATGATCCAGTCCTCCATCTCCAGGAAAAACTGGATATCCTCCGCCTTGTCCTCTATGGAGGAGTAAAATATATAAAGGGCATCTATGTAATCCTCTGCGGTATCGCAGTTGGCAATACCTGCAACCAGGTCGATATGGGGCACGGACTTTATCCAGACGGGGAGCTTGTCCAGCTCGTCCTTAACCTCATCCTCCTGTATGGTGTCATCACGTTCTTTTTCCTCCAGAAGGAGCTTTTCCTCCTCATCCGACACCTTATCCTCCTCAGGCAGATAAGTCATCAAAATGGAGGACAGCTGCTTGGGATCGATGGGCTTTATGAGAACATCAGCAAAGCCTGCCGCCTTGTACAGGTTGATATTGTCCCGGCCCTCCTCTGTGGTATGGCATACTACGGTAACGTCTATTTTACGCTTCTCAAAGATCTCTTTTAACTGGACCAGTGTGTCCACTCCGTCAGGTGCCGGCATGCGATGATCCAAAAGGATCAGATCATAATCTTTTCCTCGCATATCCTGATGCATTCGCTGCCGCTTTCCACCTGACCCGACATAACGCCGTTGGTAGCCAGAAGAGATGAGATGATCATTCTGTTGACGGGCATATCGTCCACGATAAGAACCCGTGATGCTTTATTATCCATATGAATCCTTTCGAAAGCCCTGCATGTTAGTTTTCAACCGAAAAAAGTACAACATAATAAGGCTGTTTTGTCACAAAAAGCTGAGGATATTTACATGGTATACGTCCTGTGTTATCATCAAAAAAAAGCATAAAGGCGGGGGCGAAGAATATGGATAGTAAGTATTTGATCGATACAGAAGAGAATAAAGAGTTTTTAAGTAAAGGTGCCATAAGGCTGCTGGAGTTCGGAAGGCGTTTTCCCTCCCCGAGAGGAGCCAGCTATTATCTGGGTGACGACGGTACTCCCATGATCGACAAAAACAGGGAGACGTGGATCACCTGTCGCATGGCACACGTGTACAGCATCGGAGCCATGATGGGATACGGGTGGTGCCATGATCTTGCGGCAGCAGCCATAAGGGGCCTGAACGGAGAACTGAGGGATGTAAAAAACGGCGGCTGGTATGCGGGGCTTACAAAGGATGATGAGATAGTCCCCTCCAAGCAGTGCTATGCCCATGCCTTTGTTATACTGGCAGCGACCAGCGGGATGCTGGCAGGTATCAATGGGGCGAAGGAGCTTTTGGATGAGGCCCTTAAAATCTATGACGAGTATTTCTGGGACGAAGAGGAGGGACTGTCCTGTGACACATGGGATACTGACTTTACCGTCCTTGACGATTACCGGGGACTGAACGCCAATATGCATACGGTTGAGGCGTTTTTGGCTGTGGCAGACAGTTGCGATGATCTGAGAGAGAAATATCTAAATAGAGCCGGACGGATAATAGAGCGTGTGTCAGATTGGGCCGGGGATAATGACTACAGGATACCGGAGCATTTTACTATTGACTGGCAGCCTGACTATGAGATGAACAGGGACAGACCTGATGATCCCTTCAAGCCCTACGGAGCCACTCCGGGACACGGTATAGAGTGGTCCAGACTCATGGTACAGTGGTGTATGGCAAAGGGCGATCCTGATAAAAAAGAGATCATTTTGGATGCTGCAAAAAGGCTTTATGACCGTGCCATATCCGATGCCTGGAATGCTGATGGGGCAGAGGGCATCGTCTATACCACGGATTGGACCGGCAAGCCCGTGGTCCGTGACAGGATGCACTGGACCCTGGCGGAGGCCATCAATACATCAGCGGTGCTTTACAGGATCACCGGTGATAAAAAGTATGGGGATGATTATGCTGCTTTTATGAAATATATGGATAGCACCGTTTTGGATCACAGCTGCGGTTCATGGTATCATCAGCTGGATGAAAACAATGATGTCAAAGGCACGGTATGGCCCGGAAAACCGGATCTCTATCATGCCTTCCAGGCCATGCTGATCCCCTACAGTTCACCTGGGATTTCCATCGCCAAAGCGGTGGAGGAAAAAATGGCATGAAGCAGGGCGGATACCATGTCCAAAGTGTATGCTTTCAATCTGGATAAAAACCATCCGCTGCTTGCTTATTGTGATGATAAGCCGTATAATCATAGGGAGAAGGGTTTTTACGGAGTAATCTGTACTCAAAGGAGGAGGTAATATGAAGATCAGAAAGATTTTTTTATCAGGGGTTTTGGCTGCGACCATGGCACTTTCGGTTTTTGCGTCAGCAGGACCGGCAGCCAATGTTGAAGCGGCATCCAAGGGACCCAAGACCGGCGAGGAGAGTTATGCGAATATTGCACTGGCTGAGGACAGTGAGGAGCTGTCTATCCAGTGGTTTTTATTCAAGGCGGATGCTATCGGGGGAGATGCCGATGAGGCATTAAAGTATGAGGAGTCGGATCTTACATATTCCAAAAAGACAAACACCCTTACTTTCAACAATTTCAATCATCCCACCTACTGTCTGGCAGTCAACCAGATGGGAGATGATTTCAAGATAGTTTTAAAAGGAAAGAACCAGGTTCAGAATCTTGCGATATATGGAGACAACTATGGTGGCAGTGTCACCATCAAGGGTACCGGATCACTCACCTGTAATAAGAACAAAAAGTCAAAGCTATACGGCGCAGGGATCATCCTGGGAGCAGAGAATACCGCTTCAAAGATCTCCATCGCCAAGACCTGCACGGTTACCGCATTTAGTAATAAGTATACCGGATATGACCTGGAAACCTATGAAGAGGTGAAAATGGACGGACATCCCATAGTGGTTTATGCTGACAAGTTAGGAAGCGGATCCAAGGTGATCAAGTCTGCCGGCAAGGTGTCCGGAGCCAAGTTTAAGACTAAGGAAAATGCCAACAACGAAGGGCTGTACGATATCTACTGTGTCGCTTCAAAGTATGTGAGCAAGAAGAAATAATATTACAATTCCGGGTGGCGGAGTCTGCCATGCTAAGGCACATATGCCTGAACGGGAAGGACTGTTATGGTTAAAAAGAAGGTAAGCTTAGGAACAGCCATATTATTATGTGTGCTGTCCATCGTTACTTGCATTATACCGGCTTTTACATTATCTGCGGAGGAATCCGGGGAAAGGCTCGTGGTAGGCGTCCCGGCGGATCGTTGCCCCATTTTTTACATTGATGATAAGACCGGAGAGGTTATCGGATTGGGAGTCGATCTGATGCGGGAAGCTGCGCAAAACGCCGGTTTCGCTCCGACCTTTACGGCTATCAAAGAGAAAAATCTGAAGGATGCTCTGGACAACCCGGAGTATGATGTGATCCTTCCTTTCGGCAATAAGATCGACAGTACCAAGGGAAATGCGATCGTTATTTCCGATGATCTTATGCTGACACCTTTTATTCTTGTTTCCACTGATGATGAGCCGCTGCCTTCTCTGAACAACCTGACCGTCGGTATGGTCAGTTCTCAGACCGGTAGTGCAGAGGCCATTGGCAGGATGTATCCCGGGGTCAGAATTGAACTGTTTGATACCACGGACGAATGTGTCAGGGAACTCCGCAAGGGACAGGTAGATGCTCTTTTAAACAATTCCTATGTGTGGAGTTATATTCTTCAAAAACCTGCTTATTCAAATCTGGTGATCCATCCGGAGTCCATGTTCACAATGGGCTTTCGCGCGGGAGCGCTGGATAATGCCCGTGGTCAAAGTATCATCGACAGACTTAACGCCGGTATAGCAAAAATGCCGGAGACCCAGCGACAGTCCGTCACTCTTGCCTATACATCCCGTCAGTTGTATAAATATGATCTTTCCGATTATGCCTATAAATACGGTCCGGTTTTGGCACTGGGCCTGCTTCTGTTTATATCCGTTATCGTGATCAGTATTATGAGAGGGCGCACCCTTAAGCTTGAGCATGAGAAAAAAATGCAGGATCTCATAGATGTGGATTCCCTCACGGGCGCTCTGAGCCTGCAGGGATTCAGGAAAAGAGCCACGGAGCTTCTGATTGAAAATCCTGACATACAATATGTGATCGCTTATAACAACATCAGGAATTTCAAGTATATCAACGATGCTTTTGGCATGGAACTGGGAGATGAGCTGCTCAAATTCTGGATCGACAGATCAAAAAGCGTAATGACTGAGAAGGAGGCCATTGGTCGTATTGATGCGGACCATGTGGTGGTTCTCAGAAAGGCAGGGGGCGAAAGGCAGCTGGCAAAGGACGAGGGGATTATTTTTACTCCCATGAGGGAGTACTTTGCTTCCCGAGGCAAGGAGATCAGGGTTCAGTTTTGCAGCGGAATATATGTTGTGTCACCCGAGGATCATAAGACTCCCAACGTGGATCATATGATGGACTGTGCACGAGTGGCGGAAAAGAAGGTTCGGGATACGAAAAAGGCAGGCTTTGGGTTCTATAATCCCGAGCAGTGGCAAAAAGGGCAGCTTATTGCGGATGTCTGCGGCCATCTGTCCATTGCCATGGAAAACGAAGAGATCAAGGTGTGGTATCAGCCCCAGATGGATTACAAGACCGGTCAGATAGTAGGGGCGGAGGCTCTGTGCCGGTGGAAGCATGCCACCCTGGGATGGCTCAGTCCGGGAGATTTTATACCGATCCTGGAGGATGCGGGGCTCATATATGAACTGGATTCCTTTGTGTGGGACCGTGTATGCCGTGACCTGAAAAAATGGAAGGATGAGGGACATCCCAGATCCGTATCAGTCAACCTTTCACGCAGTGATATCAGCAAGGAGCACAATATACCGGGACATTTTTATAATCTGATCAAAAAATATGATCTGTCTCCGGATATGCTCAGGATAGAGATCACAGAGACAGCCTACGCCGATGATCCCGAGCTTTTGATCAACACCACCAGACAGCTCAAGGAGTTCGGCTTCAGGGTGGAGATGGATGATTTCGGCAGCGGATATTCGTCACTTCATATGCTTAAGGATGTTCCCGTGGATCGTATCAAGCTGGATCTTCATTTTCTGACGGAAAACGGCGATGTCGATCGCGGTCAGATAGTCGTAAGCAATGTTATCAAGATGGTCAATGCCCTTGGAATGGATGTTATAGCCGAGGGTGTGGAAAAGGTCGAGCAGGCTGATTTTCTGAAGGATGTGGGCTGTGTTGAGATGCAGGGATATTATTTCCATAAGCCCATGCCCGTGGGAGAATTCGAGGAGAGCCTGGTATAGGATTATCTTAATTGTTGTTTATCTCATGGATATAGTGTAGAATATATCGGAATTAGTTACAGCGCACAGGTGTCTGAAATAACATCAGTTATAGGCAGATGAAAAGGGAAGCCGGTGAGAATCCGGAGCGATGCCGTCACTGTGTACCGGAGCTGCATACGTGTGAGTTTTCGTAAATAATGCGGAGATGTCACAGACACTGGGAGACCGGGAAGTGTATGTCAGTGTTGAAGGAAGCCAGGAGACCTGCCTGTGAGGCTTGGGATTCGATCCGCGGGTCACGGGTCAGAGTCTTTTTTTAGTGAGACCGAACAGAAAGGACATTTAAATGAAAAAATGGATTGCAGCACTTCTTTGTGCGGGACTGGCAACAGGTCTTTTGGCAGGCTGTGGCGCAGCAGGCGCCTCGAAGACCGATACCGCGGCAGAAAGCGAGACAGAGACAACAGTGGAAAAAAGCACTGATGCGGCAGCTGAGGAAGAAGCAGAGCCGGCAGAGGAGGATGAAGAAAACTACGAAACGGGAGATGCATCATTGGACGATCCTAGAAATCAAAACGACATAGGTGAAAAGGAACTCCTGGTAGTATCCTTCGGCACCAGCTATAATGACAGCAGACGTCTTACCATCGGCGCCATAGAGCAGGCCATGGAGGAGGCTTTCCCGGACTGGTCGGTGCGTCGCGCTTTTACCAGTCAGATCATCATCGACCATGTGAAGGACAGGGACGGCGAGGAGATCGACAATGTGAAGGAGGCCCTGGACCGTGCGGTGGATAACGGAGTAAAGGAGCTTTTGGTACAGCCCACACATCTCATGAACGGGCTGGAGTACAATGACCTGGTGGATGAGATCGCATCATATTCAGATGCCTTTGAAAAGGTTTATATCGGCGAGCCCCTTTTGACATCGGATGATGATTTTACCAGGGTGGAAAGTGCCATCTGTCACGCTACCGTAGGCTATGACGACGGCGAGACTGCCATCTGCTTCATGGGCCACGGAACCGAGGCTGATTCCAACGCCATCTATGCAAAGATGCAGCAGCTTTTAACTGCTACGGGGATGGAGAATTATTATGTGGGTACCGTAGAGGCCACACCTTCGGTGGATGATGTGATCGCACTGGTGGAAAAGGGCAGCTACAGTCGTGTGGTCCTGAGGCCTCTCATGGTGGTGGCCGGAGACCATGCAAACAATGATATGGCAGGGGATGACGAGGATTCCTGGAAGAGCAGTTTTGAGGCAGAGGGATACCAGGTGGAGTCTGTGGTATCGGGACTGGGAGAGATCCCGGAGATCAGGGAATTATATGTAGAACACGCAAAAAAGGCATTAGAGGAGTAACATGAAGAAAAGATTATTATGTTTAATGCTGGCGGTGTCCATGGTCATGGGCATGGCCGGATGTAAAAATACGGCAGCAGAAAGCGAGCCTGAGGTTTCTGAGGAAGCATCAGATGCATCGGAAGCTGCGGACGCTGAGTCAGATGATCCAAAGCGGGAGGTCGCCTTTGAAGAGGCTATGGCACCTGTGGATGATATGACTCAGGTGGCAGATGCGTCGGAGATGACCGAGGTGGAGGACGTGGTAGACGAGGGCATGACACCGGTGACTGTGGACATGCTGAATCAGGGTGCCTATACCATCACCATGAGATCATCCTCATCCATGTTCAAGGTGGATTCCGTGGAGCTTGATGTGCTGGATGACATCATGGAGGTAAAACTCTACATGCATTCCAACGCCTACAGCCATATGTTCATCGGCACTGCCCAGGAGGCTGCTGCATCCGGCGGGCCGTATCTGCAGCTGCAGGGACTGGTGGATACAGGCTTTTTCAGCTTTCCCATAAATGCCCTGGATGAAGGCATACAGGTTGCTGCATTTTCAGTGAGAAAACAAAAGTGGTATGACAGGACCATCCTTTTTGAGGCGTCATCTCTTCCTGATGAGGCGTTTCGTGAAAAGCGTTATAAGACGGCGGAGGACCTGGGACTGGCAGACGGCAAGTATACCTGTGGGGTGACATTGGAGGGCGGTTCCGGAAAGGCCTCCGTTACCGATCCCTGTGAGATAGAGATAAAAGACGGAAAGTGCACGGCTAAAATAGAGTGGAGTAGTCCCAACTATGATTTTATGATGGTAGACGGAGTGCAGTATGATCCTGTGAATACTGAGGGCAATTCCGTGTTTGAGATACCGGTGGAGGGCTTCGACTATGCCATGCCGGTGCAGGCGGATACCACGGCCATGAGCAAGCCTCATCTGATAGACTACACTCTTAATTTTGACAGCTCCACCGTGAAGTAAAAAGATCCTTCGACTCGGGCTGCGCCCTCCCTCAGGATGACAGGGAAGGAGGGCCTGTGATGACAGGGATATGATTTAATGAAGAAATATTTTGTTTTTTTGATAATAACATGTATGGTGCTGCTGGTGGGGTGCAAAAGTGTCCCTGATAATACGGCAGACACATCATCCCAAAAGACCGGAAGTATGGATGTTAAATATGCCACCGGTTTTTCCGTGGATTATTATGACGATCACTCGCATGTTACCTTAGGTGACGGGGAGTTTGACGTATATGAACCATATGATGATATCTATCTGGCATCCTCATCCGCCATG
>JAILEN010000019.1 GCA_024687655.1 Lachnospiraceae bacterium
TAACCTATGGAAAGGCTACCGGAAATACTCCTGACGGACGTAGAAAAGGACAGCCTTTCGCACCCGGAGCAAATCCGATGCACGGCCGTGACACCTGAAAAGTCCGGTGAAAAGGAGACCATCATCATAGATTACGGCGGAGCCAATGTGGCAAAGCCCCTCCATGTGGGGCATCTCAGGGCCGCTGTCATCGGAGAGAGCATCAAGCGCATCAAGCGTTTTGCCGGGGATGAGGTCATAGGTGACGTGCATCTGGGTGACTGGGGTCTGCAGATGGGCCTTATCATCACCGAACTGCATGAGAGAAAGCCCGAGCTTTGTTATTTTGACGAGGCTTATGATGGGGATTATCCCACAGAGCCTCCCTTTACCATTGCCGAACTGGAGGAGATCTACCCCACGGCTTCAGGCAAGTCCAAGGAGGACGAGGCATATAAAAATGCTGCCATGCAGGCCACGAAGGAGCTGCAGCAGGGCAGGCGGGGATATCAGGCTATTTTAAAGCACATCATGGATGTGTCCGTTACGGATCTTAAAAAGAACTACGACGCCCTGGGGGTCAGCTTTGATCTCTGGAAGGGTGAGTCCGATGCGGATCCCTACATCCCTGATATGGTGGAAAAGATGAAGGCCGACGGCTTTGCTTATGAGAGTGAGGGTGCGCTGGTGGTGGATGTCTCAGAGCCTACTGATACCAAGGAGATCCCTCCCTGCATGATCTTAAAATCTGACGGGGCGGCACTATATGACACCACAGACCTGGCCACCCTGATATGGCGTGAGCAGGACTATCATCCCGATGAGGTGATCTATGTGGTGGACAAGCGCCAGGAACTGCATTTTATACAGTGCTTCCGCTGTGCGAAAAAGACAGGCATCACGCCCCTGGACACAAAACTCATATTCATCGGCTTTGGTACCATGAACGGTAAGGACGGCAAGCCCTTCAAGACCAGGGACGGCGGAGTCATGAGACTGGAGCATCTGATCTCTGATATCGGGGACAAGATGTATGACAAGATAATGGAAAACGGCACCATGGATGAGGCAGAGGCCCGGGAGGTCTCACGCAAGGTGGGACTGTCCGCGCTTAAGTACGGTGATCTGTCCAACCAGGCCTCCAAGGACTATGTATTTGATGTGGAGCGCTTTACCTCCTTTGAGGGCAATACCGGTCCCTACATCCTCTATACCATGGTCAGGATCAAGTCCATTTTGAAAAAATACGAGGAAGCGGGCGGCAGCCTGAGTGCAGACATGGGCAGCTCCATCCTGCCTCCGGCGGATGAGAGCCAGCATACGCTGTTCAACATACTTATGAGATTTAACGCAGCCATGAGGGGCGCTTATGAGGAAAATGCTCCCCATCGTATCTGCGCATATATTTATGAACTGTCCAATGCCTTCAATCACTTTTACCATGAGACCAGGATCCTGGCAGAGACCGATGAAAAGCGTAAGTTGAGTTATATATCAACACTCAGGCTTACACTTATGATCCTGGAGCAGTGCATCGATCTATTAGGCTTCGAGGCGCCTGAGAGGATGTAGTAACCCGGTCATTCTGAGTATCGAGGAATTTGAGAATATACAGCAGCTCGGTCATTCTGAGCGCAGCTGGTTGAAATCATCTCCGATGATTTCTTTAGGCTTCTGCCTCTGGCAGAAGCTTCATCGAAGAATCTTATTTATAATAAATATTTGTAGTAAGCCGCCGGGTGGAGTATAATTACCCATATGGAGAAGGGTATCGAGAAAAAAGAAATTGCATTATCCATAGTGGATCTTCTTGTGATCGTTTTTCTGATGAGCGGCATGATATATTTTATAGCAAGTGCCCGCTCAACTGCTGTTTCGCACCCCATTTCCACCGGCTGGATCGTTAACGCCGAGGGGGAATTCGGTGAGAATACGGATAAAAACGTGGATCTGGAGGCTTATCATCTCCCCAGGGACATCGGCAGGGTATCCGAGATCACCCTAACCCGGCTCATGCCAAAAAAGACTCTTAATGAATCCACTCTGCGCATTTATTCCATGATATCCGATATCCATGTTGTTTTAAACGGCCGCACCATCTATGACAGCAAAAGGGCCGGCAACGTAGGTATTGAGATCAGCCGTGGCTACACCTTTATTGAGCTTCCTCACAGCGAAAGAAGCGAGATAATCAGGATAAAGGTGACGGCCTCCGATGATGCCGGTCTGGCATCTGTTCCCGATATAGTCCTTACGGATTCCGGAAGGGCATACCCCGTTTTTATCCATGAGAGATGGCTTTCTATCCTCATCAGTTTTTTCATGTTCATGTTCGGGCTGGTGGTGGCTCTCCTGTCTGTTATTTTTATCCGACTCAACAATGATTATGAGAGACTTTTGCATATAGGTCTTTTTTCCACATTTGCGGGAGTATGGCTCATGTCAAACCAGGATGCCCTGCTCATTTTCGGGGTGAGTCCCGAGAGGAGTTCGGCTGCGGGTTATGTTGCCATATCTTTAGCTTTTTTACCCCTTTTATCCCTTAGTCTTTTAGCCAGGAGCAATCTGTCAAAGCGGGACGAGATACTCATCGGCAATATGATCGTCATAAACATGGTGGTGGCGGCTCTGCTGGCGTGCCTGCATTTTTCCGGGCTATTAAGCTATGTGGTGTCCGTTCCCGTGATCCATACCGTGGACATCATCGACTGCCTGGTGATGATCCTGGCAGGAGTCGGCAAGGTGTCGGATATGAAGCTGGATGAGAGGATCTATCATTATGGTCTGCTGTATATCTCCGCTGCCGGAGTCTGTTATGTCATACTGTACGATCTGAGGGTCTATGCCCGTATCATCCCCATGAGATACTCGGAGCTGTGGTTCCCCATTGTGATCTTTTCTTTCCTGATCATTTTATTCATATCGTATATGGTGCATCTTTACGGGATGCTTTTGAATAAGGCCGAGGAGGCAGTACTGACAAGGCTTGCCTACAACGATTCCCTTACCGGACTTTATAACCGTGTCAGGGCAGAGGAGGAATTTGCCGAGCTGGATGAAAGCGGAGAGGCCTATGCCCTGGTGGATCTGGATCTAAACGGTCTTAAAACGGTAAATGACAAGTATGGTCATGCCCAGGGGGATGAGCTTATCTCAGCCTTCGGCAGGATACTCCGTGAGGTGTTTTCCCATGCAGGTTCCTGTATCAGGATGGGTGGAGATGAGTTTTTGGTCATAGTCAGGGGAGAGTATGTGGACTCGGTGGATGAGCTGGTGGAAAAACTGGTGGCTCGCGAGAAGGAGGAGTCCCAGGGCCTCTCCTATGAGATAGATGCTTCATACGGAGTGATAAAAAGCAGTGAGATGAAAAAGCCTGTGGCAGAGCATCTCTTTTCAACTGCGGACAGTCGGCTGTATGAAATGAAGCAGCAGTCCAAAAAGGGCAGGGAGGACTGAGCATGACCAGAGGGATTAAATACATCATAATAGGCATTGCCATGGTCACTGCCATCACCGGTCTGTTTTTCGGAGTGCTTTTACAGGGTATGGACATACCCGACAGGGATTTCAGCGAAGGCTGGGACATCGAGATCGACGGAGTGGTGACCAGGGATACGACTCTTTCGGATTACAGGTTCCCCCATATATTGAATCGTGGGGATGAAATGACCATGACCTGTACCTTCCCGGAGGATGTGGATTACAGGTCGGCCTTCAATCTTTTGGTGTATCTGACTACGGTGGATGTGTACCTGGACGGGGACAGCATATATACCTATGGTCACGGCAGACTGGACGGCGGCAAGATGGTGGGCAGCGGCTATCATTTTGTGAATGTTCCCGAGGGAGCTGCGGGCAAGGAACTGAAGATCGTCATGCATGTGGCGGAGGACAACGCTTTTTCCAGCATCCCCGACATGTATATTGTGCCTGCGGATCTGTCCATGGTGGCCTTTGTCAGGGATCATATTTCTCTTTTGTTTGTCAGCATATTTTTATATGTGCTGGGTATAGTTCTGATGGTGGGGGCCATCATCGGCGTGATCATGCAAAACGGATTCAGACAGGTGACCTGGGTAGGCAGCTTCTCATTTCTGGTGGGTACCTGGGCCATGTGCAGCAGCAAGGTGATCCAGCTGTTTTCATCCAATCTGGCGGCCAACGCTACTTTGGAATACCTGACACTTTATCTGGCCATCGTGCCACTGCTTTTGCAGATGTACTATCAGATGGATACCATCAGCAGATGGAGAAAGACCCTTTTGGTCTTATCGGTAATCACGGTAATGGGATATACCGTTGTGGCTTCATATCTGCATGTTACGGACAAGGCGCATTACTGTGCCACGCTGCCGATCTTCCATGTCATCATGGGGATATCCGTTTTGGTGTTTATCATCGCGGCGGTAAAGCCTCTGGACAAGATGAGCATTTCTGACCGGGTGATGTATATCGGGTTTATCTTTTTATTATCCCTGGGTCTGGTGGATCTGACCAGGTTCATGGTGCAAAAATACCTGCTTACCAACTTCCAGTACCTGTCCCAGTCAGTGCTCCCGGTGGGAACCCTGATCTTTATCATCTTTTTGATCATAAGCTATCTGATATATACCTACAGCAACATCGTGGAGGAGACGGGCCGAAAGACACTGGAGAGGATGGCCTATCAGGACCCCCTGACGGGACTCAGTAACCGTGCCCGCTGTGAGGAGATATTCAAAAGACTGAGCACGGGCAACAGGGAGTATCTCATTGTGAACATGGACTTAAACGGCCTTAAAAAGACCAATGATACCTACGGCCATCACATGGGTGACAATCTGCTCAAGACCTTTGCGGACAATATGAGAAAGTCCTTTGGGGACAGGTATTCCCTGATACGTATGGGTGGCGATGAGTTTGTGGTAGTGGCCAACGAAAAGGACAGGGAGGATGTGGAGCTCTGCCTCAAGAGGCTGGAGAAGTTCGATGAGGTGTCGTCCCTGGATTATCCCTTTGAGGTGGCGGCGGCCTGGGGGCTGGCAGTCAGCTCCGAGGTGGACACCTGGGATGCCGAGGCTGTGTACAAGCTGGCGGACCAGAGGATGTATGAAATGAAGGTGGCGTTAAAGCACGAGAGATGATAACTCTGATCATTGGAGGCGCAGACAGCGGAAAAAGTGAATATGCGGAGAGGCTTCTGATCGGTGAGGCCGGTGACCACGACAGGATATATCTGGCCACCATGGAGACCACACCGGAGGCGTCCTGCAGGATAGAGCATCATGTGAACCGGAGAGCCGGAGCGGGGTTTGTTACTGTGGAGTGCAGCAGAAACCCGGAATCTCTCAGGCGAAAGCATGATGCTTTTGTTTTATTTGAGGATCTGCCGAATTTCGTGGCCAATGTGATGTTTGATGAGGGCGGCTTCGCCGGGGAGGAGGTGCTTTTTTCCCGGCTGGATGAGCTTATGGAGCACTGTGAAAACGTGTATTTTGTCACCGGGGATATTGCCTCGGCAGGAGCGGACTACGGAGAGCTTACCCTGGAGTATATGAAGGTGCTGGGCCATGTGCAGCAGCATGTTGCCGCCCGCGCCCACCGTGTCATTGAGGTCGTCGCCGGAGTGCCAAATATACTCCGGATGGAAGTATGATTACTATTTATGATCATTGTTTACTATCCTGCTTTATGCTTACTGAATGTATCAAGTAAACAATGATATAGCGCTGTAATCTAGTCCGGGCCGCCGATCTGCCTGAAAATGTGTGTTGCTTTCGTTAGTCGCTCCGCTACTAAGCGCACCCTTCGCCTGCGCTTAACCTCGGCTGGACATGTCGCGCGTCTCCGTAACC
>JAILEN010000034.1 GCA_024687655.1 Lachnospiraceae bacterium
CTGGGAGTCATGGGTGACGTGCCGACGGTTTCCGCCATCAATTCGGGGCAGGAGAGAGAGGTGGTCGCCATCTCTGCTCAGGCTGCAGATTCATATGCGGTACTGGCTGCTACCGAGTCCGATATACA
This sequence comes from Lachnospiraceae bacterium, assembly GCA_024687655.1. Classification (GTDB taxonomy): domain Bacteria; phylum Bacillota; class Clostridia; order Lachnospirales; family Lachnospiraceae; genus JAILEN01. Next base: position 129 of record JAILEN010000034.1, read on the forward strand.
GGGGCCCGAGGACCTGCGAGGGAAAAAGATCGCTACGACCATAGGATCTACCGGTCACAATCTGGTACAGAAGTTCCTGGCTTCCGGCGGAGTTGAGCTTAGCGAGGTGGAGCTTATCGACAGCAGTACAGCGGATATGCCTTATTTGCTCAGAAAGGGACAGGTTGACGCGTTGGCGCTCTGGGAGCCCAATGTTACTCGTATCGTGGATTCCGGTGTGGGCAGGGTGATAGGAGTCGGTTCCGAATGCGGACTGGCAGGCACCAATACCATAGTCGGCCGCAAGGAGTTTACACAGGCCAATCCCACCATAGTCAGGGTCATTTTGGAGCAGTACAAACGTGCGGCAGATTCTCTGGATGATGTTCCGGATGCGGTATGGAAAAAGGTGGCCAGGTATCTGAGTCTCGACGATTCACAGGTCAGGGAGCTTTTGCCCAAATATAATTACACGGTTGCCATCAGTCAGGAGGCTATCGATGCTCTTAACGATACCATCAGTTTTTTGAGCAGCATCGGATCCATAGAGGAATATGATATTTCCTCATATTGTAACGATTCTTATTTCAAGGCAGAATGATCTATGAGTACAGATCTTGACCGCACCCCTGGCGAGGATCTCGGCAGGGGTGAAAATAACTGTAAAACTAAACCGGAGCTTTTGCTTCCGGCGGGAGACATGGAGACACTGAAGGTGGCTTTCCACTTCGGTGCGGACGCTGTATACCTGGGTGGTACCCGTTTCGGGCTCAGAGCCAAGGCAGGCAATTTTTCCTCTGATGAGATGAGGCAGGCTGTGGGCTATGCCCACGAGCTGGGTAAAAAAGTGTATGTCACTGTTAATATCTACGCCCACAACGGGGATCTGGACGGACTCTCCGGTTACTTTGAGGAGCTTGATGATATAGGACCTGATGCGGTTTTGATATCCGATCCGGGGGTCTTTGCTCTGGCAAAGCGATTTGCACCCCATTTGCCCATCCATATCAGCACCCAGGCCAACACTACCAATTATGAGGCAGCGCGGTTCTGGTATGATCAGGGAGCTTCCAGGGTGGTGACGGCCAGGGAGCTTTCTCTGGAGGAGATCAGGGGGCTTCGGGCATATATTCCCGAGGACATGGAGATAGAGAGCTTTGTCCACGGATCCATGTGTATATCCTATTCCGGCAGATGCCTGCTCTCATCATATATGACGGGCAGGGATGCCAACCGGGGTGCATGCACACATCCCTGCAGATGGAAGTATCACCTCATGGAGGGGGCACCCGAGGATGTCGCTTTTGACTACGCCGTGGAGGAGGACAGTCGTCCCGGGGAGTATTTCCCCGTGGAGGAGGACGAGAGAGGGACCTACATTTTCAGTTCCAGGGATATGGCCATGATAGGGCATATCGATGAGTTGATCGCGGCAGGAGTGGACAGCTTCAAGATAGAGGGCAGGATGAAAAATGCCCTTTATGTCGCTACGGTGGCTCGGGCATATCGGGCTGCCATAGATGAATGCATAGCAGATGTGGAGGCCTACAGATCACATATCCCGCTTTACGAGGAGGAGATCAGAGCCACCACCTTCAGACCCTTTGGCACCGGGTTTTATTACGGCAACCCATCCCATGAGGGTCAGATATATGACACCAATACATACATCACGGCATATACCTATCTGGGGATCATCCGGGATGTGGATGAGGCCGGCAGAGGCTTTTTTATCCAGAAGAACAAGTTCTCAGTGGGTGAGCACATTGAGGTGATAGGACCAAAGCTAATAAAAAATGAGGTCTGTGTCACAGCCATAACCACCGAGGACGGAGTTTCTCAGGAGAGCTGCCCCCATGCCGGACAGAGACTTTTTGTTACTACTGACGGGACCCTGACTCCCGGAGATATAATCAGAAGACGTGAGTGTGCGGTGGACACTGCCACACCCGTATAAGGAGGTACATGATGAGCAAGGAAAAATACGTAGCCTATGTGGGCACATATACACACGAGCACAGTGTGGGCATCTATGTATATGACATAGATCCGGAAAATGGGGTGTTGACGGAGAGGAGCGTGGCCCGTGTCAACAATCCCTCTTATCTGTGCGTATCCAAGGATGGCCAGATGCTTTATTCAATAGCGGATGAGGGCGTGGCTTCCTTTTCCATAGATAAAAACGGAGACCTGACCAAGGTTAATCAGGAGTGGAACGGAGGCATGAGAGGGTGCTACGTGGTGGTGGATTCCCAGCGCAGATACCTCTTCGTGGGTGGTTTCCACGATGGCAGGGTCACCATGATGAAGCTGGCTGAGGACGGCAGCATTGCAGGAATAGCCGACGGCATTTTCCATCAGGGCGTGGGACTTTCCGCATCCAACCGCAGACTGGATCATCCCAAGGTGAGCTGTGTGCAGTTGACTCCCGATGAGAGATTTTTATGTGCTGCGGATTACGGACTCAACCAGATCAAGGTATACAAGATCGATTACGAGCGCGGCAAGCTGAAGCTGGAGGATATCGTCAGATGTTCCATGGACTCCGGTCCCAGATCCGTTCGTTTTTCCCAGGACGGTAAGAACATGTACGTTTTGACTGAGCTTGCCAATGCCGTTGAGGTTTACAATTACTATGTCAAAAATGATGAGCCTGAATTTGACAAGATCCAGGAGCTTCCGGTCTGGGAGAGCAGGATTGCCGCTGCTGCATCATGTATGGCATTTACCGATGATGACAGATATCTGTATGTATCAGTGGATGGTATAAATGAGGTTATGGTGCTGAAAAGGGATACTGCTGACGGCACCCTTTCCATTGAGCAGTCTGTTCCCTGCAGCGGTGATTTTCCCAAGTCACTGGCACCTCTGCCGGGGGATAACTACTATGTGGTGCTCAACCACGACACGGATGAGATGACCACCTTCAAGGTGGATCATGAAAAGGGATATGCGCTGATGTCCAATTCTCCCATCCCCGTGGACAGTCCCAATGTTATCAGACTTCATAAATTAAAATAGTTTGTTATAGCCGGGGTTTACTGATCCCGGCTTCTTTATTGCTTGCAAGTTTTTAAAAATCATTGTATAATAGCTTGCAAGTAATGAGATCTGTTGTCGTTTCTGACTTGATTTCCGATGTAACAGTTTAAAATTTTAGGAGACAATGTATGCGAGAAAAGTATGAGAGTTTAAGTCTTGCAGTTTTAAAGGACCTGGCAAAGGCCCGTGGACTGAAGGGACTTTCCGTGGCTAAAAAGGCAGAGGTCATCGAGGCCATGCTGAAGCAGGATGAGATAGACAAGCAAAAGGAAGCCGCTGCATCTGACGCAGCCGATGCCCCTGCAAAGCGCCGTGGCAGACCTCCCAAAAAGGAGGCTGAGGCACCTGGGGCAAAGAGAACGCCGGAAGCACCTGCAGCAAAGAGACCTCCGGAAGCGCCTGCAGCAAAGAGACCTCCGGAAGCGCCTGCGACAAAAAAAGCACCGGAACCGCCTGCAAAGGAAAAGCGTACATATACCAAGCGCAAGGAGTATATGGACGAGAACGGCAATATGGTGGAGGAGATCGAGGAGCGCGAGCTGCCTCACTATGACGATGAAAAGGATTGCGAGGGTATTTTGGAGGTGCTGGCGGACGGTTATGGTTTTATCCGCTGCGAGAACTACATGCCCGGTGAAAATGACGTTTATGTATCGCCTTCACAGATCAGGAAGTTCAATCTCAAGACCGGGGATATCATCACGGGCAAGACCAGAAAGAACAACCCTAACGACAAGTTCGGGGCCCTTATGTTCATGTCCGACGTTAACGGCTATCATCCGGATGAGATCGCAAAACGTCCCAATTTCGAGGATCTGACCCCCATTTTCCCCGAGGAGAGGATCCGTCTCGAAAAGCCGGGATGCTCGGTTGCCATGCGTATCGTGGATCTGATGTCACCCATAGGAAAGGGGCAGCGCGGCATGATCGTATCCCAGCCCAAGGCAGGTAAGACCACCCTTTTAAAGCAGGTGGCCAAGTCCGTTCTGGTTAGCGACCCCAATATGCATCTCATCATTTTGCTCATAGATGAGCGCCCTGAGGAGGTTACTGATATCAAGGAGGCCATCGAGGGAGACAATGTGGAGGTCATCTACTCTACATTCGATGAAAAGCCCGAGCACCACAAGAGGGTTTCCGAGATGGTGATAGAGCGCGCCCGCCGTTTGGTGGAGCATGGTATGGATGTTATGATACTTTTGGACTCCATCACCAGACTGGCCCGTGCATACAATCTTACGGTACAGCCCTCCGGCCGCACCCTTTCAGGTGGTCTGGATCCGGCTGCACTTCATATGCCCAAGAGATTCTTCGGAGCAGCCCGTAACATGCGTGAGGGCGGCAGTCTGACCATACTGGCCACGGCGCTGGTTGAGACGGGATCCAAAATGGATGATGTGGTATTCGAGGAGTTCAAGGGTACCGGTAACATGGAACTGGTGCTGGATCGCAAGCTTTCCGAGAAGAGAGTATTTCCTGCCATAGACCTGGCGCGTTCGTCCACCAGACGTGAGGATCTGCTTTTGACAAAGGATGAGTATGATGCCATGGATATTGTGAGAAAGGCGCTTAATGGTATGCGCAAGGAGGAGGCTGCAGAGAATATCCTCAATATGTTCACTCACACCAAAAACAATGCAGATTTCGTGCGGATGGTAATTAGTAAGCACGTGATATAGAAAATGCTTGCAATTTGCGGCGCGATGTGGTATCATTTGAAAGCTTGTTCGGGAGCGTAACTTGTAATGCCGGAATCAGGATCCTGATACACACCTTATTTGGATCGCTGCCGGGGTTACGAATTGAGAATATCAGAAAGAGGTGAATTATGAGAAAGGGTATACATCCGGATTATTATCAGGCTACTGTTACCTGCAACTGTGGTAACACTTTTGTGACAGGCTCTACTAAGGAGAGCATCCACGTGGAGATCTGCTCCAAGTGTCATCCCTTCTATACCGGTCAGCAGAAGGCTGCACAGGCTAGAGGACGTATCGACAAGTTCAACAAGAAGTACGGTATCAAGCAGGAAGCTTAGAAGAACCAAGTTGCTTAAGAGGAGCCAAAGCTATCACTTTGGCTCCTCTTTATGTTCAGCCCTCGGTAAAAAACTAAGGAGAAACTATGAGTTACTCGGGGATTGGCGGGCAGGCTGTGATGGAAGGCGTGATGATGCGAAATGGTCGTGATTACGCCACAGCAGTGAGACTGCCTGACAAAAGTATCCATGTAGAAAAAAGACAGACCAGATTTGATGGTACTGTTATAAATAAGATACCTCTGGCGAGGGGTGTTTTTTCATTTGTGTATTCACTGTATCTGGGACTTTCGACTCTTATGTATTCGGCAAGCTTTTTCGAGGAGGAAGAGGCGAAGCCTAAAAATGAGAAGTCAGAGGGACTCCAGATGGCGGGGATACTGACCCTGTCCTTTGTGATGGCCATGGCTCTTTTTATGGCCCTGCCCTTTTATGCATCCAGGATATTTTCGCTGTGGACTGATTCACCCCAGCTTTTGGCACTTTTGGAGGGTATCATCCGTATATTGGTGTTTTTGGCATATATCTGGTTCATCGGAAGGACTGAGGACATCCGCAGGGTGTTTATGTATCACGGAGCCGAGCACAAGTGCATTAATTGTATCGAGCACGGTCTGCCCCTTACGGTGGAGAATGTGAGAAAGAGTTCCAGACAGCATAAGCGCTGCGGTACCAGCTTTTTATTCGTGGTGCTTTTGATCAGTGTTTTTGTGTTCATGTTCATAAGGAGTGATTCCAGGCTGATACAGCTTTTGCTTAGGCTGGTTTTGGTACCCGCCATCGCAGCCATATCCTATGAGTTCATTCGTCTGGCGGGCAAGAGCGAGAATGCCTGTGTCAACCTGCTTTCTAAGCCGGGACTGGCACTTCAGAATATGACTACCAGAGAGCCGGATGACGATATGATAGAGGTGGGCATGGCTGCCGTTGAGGCTGTATTTGACTGGAGAGATTTTCAGGCCCGTGAAAAGGGTGATGGCGAATGCCATGATGAGGGCTGCCAGGGATGACTATAGTTGAAGCTTTAAGAGCCGGAGCCGAAAGGCTCGAGACCTCTTCGGTACCCGATGCAGCTTATGACGCCCAGGTTTTGATGGAGCATGTGACAGGGCTTTCCCGGACCAGGCTTTTGGCGGAGCAGAATGAAGAACTTTCAGGTGAAAAGGAAACGGAGTTTTTTGAACTTATCTCAAAGCGCAGCGAACGCGTTCCTCTCCAGCATCTGACCCATGTTCAGGATTTTATGGGGCTTCCCATTTATGTGGACGAGAGAGTGCTCTGTCCCAGGCTGGACACCGAGGTTTTGGCCATGGAGGTCCGTCGCATCCTGGATATGATATATAAAAACGGAGGGCTTTCGGACCTGCCGGGAAATGTGGTACCCCTGCGGCATGACGTTTACCATGACATAGAGATCGACGTGCTGGATCTGTGCACCGGATCGGGCTGCGTGGCCATCAGTATAGCCGACCATGGGAAAAAGCGGGGATACAATCTTTCGATATCTGCAGTGGACAGGTCAGAGGACGCTCTGACTGTGGCGAAAAAAAACGCCGACGCACTGGGTGCAGGCATCCGATTTTTCAGCGGGGACCTGTATGAGCCCGTAAAGGACAGACGATTTCATGTGATAACCGCCAATCCTCCCTATATCGCCACGAAGTATTTGGAGGAGCTGATGCCGGAGGTGAGGGATCATGAGCCCCGGATGGCACTTGACGGCGGTGAGGACGGGCTGATATATTATCGCAGGATCACCTCTGAGGCCCATGACCATCTCTATGAAGGTGGCTGGCTCTTGTATGAGATCGGATTCGATCAGGGAGAGGATGTGAAAAACATCA
>JAILEN010000045.1 GCA_024687655.1 Lachnospiraceae bacterium
TCGCATACAAGAGAGAAGACAGTGTGTATGTGGTTCCTATTTCATGCCTTAAGGACTAATACTGTCTTTGTTCATTATGTGTGAGAGTCTCAGAGATTCTGACAGAAGGGAAGAAAAATGGACGAATCGACCAAAAAAATAGCAAGAATCATAGACTTTATTCTGTCGAGCTACTCTGCCAGCGCATCCCTTGTAGGCAGTAATATGTCCTTTAACGAGGACGGAACCGTAACGCTGGTGCAGGACTCCGGCCGGACAACAGTATTCTTTTACGATGAGCGGTATGATAAGGTCTCTTTTAAGGAAGTATAGGCATTTTATCATATTTAATTATGATAAACAATTTGAGCGGGGATAGGAGATGTGCGCTAGATATTACATAGATAACAGCGTATATGACAAGATCGAGCCAGAAGTGGGTGAGATCCCGCAGGAATACAGGATAACTGGCGATATAAGGCCATCCGAGCACCCCTGCTGCATTATCGCAGGTGATGAGGGACTGACAGCCACGAATGAGATAGCCTGGGGCTACCCCGATCGTGACGGTAAGGGGCTTCTCATCAACGCAAGAGCTGAGACCATCCTGGAAAAGCCCACATTCAGGCATGGGGTCGCATCGAACCGGTGTCTGCTCCCCGCAAAAGGATTTTACGAGTGGGATAACAAAAAGGATAAGGTGTCATTTTTCATGCCGGACAAAAAGGCCTTCTTTTTGGCCGGATGCTTCGATGTCTTCCAGGAGCAAAAGAGATTTACCATTATAACCACTGCGGCAAACGAGTCCATGATCCAGGTCCACGACAGAATGCCACTTATATTAACTCCAGAAGATGCAAAGGACTGGCTTTTAACAGAAAAATATAAGGAAATACTCACAGCAGACATGCCAATTCTCGAAAATAAGAGAGAATATGAGCTGCTGACGCTAAATCTATAAAAAAAGACCGGGTGTTTATCATAATTAAATGTGATATACGCCCGGTATTCAATTATATCTGTTTTCCGTTTCTAACTTTGCATATTACCTGCGTCATCGTCCCCATAGGGCAGAAGGTGCACCATGTCCTCGGACGGTACAACACCATCACGATCAGGCCGATAAGCGTGGATGTAAGCATCAGGCTGTAAAAACCATAGCTGTACTGCGTGACCCACTCCGGAACGCTTTGGACCGTATACGCCCATTTCCACGGCACCTTAAAGGTCCAGAAAAGCTTTACTACCTGCTTAAGTGACGAAGCTCCGGAGAATACCAGCCATGTCTGGCATACCATATTCCCGAACATTGTAAGAAAAAAGGCCAGAAAGCCATATCTGAACCACTTTGAGGCCATCCATCCGGGCGCAGGCTTTTGCCTGGAGCATTTGAAGGTCTTAGGGAGAATAGCAAAAAGCTGTCCCCTTCCGCACATGTTATTGCAAAACCACTTATTCCCACCAACAATTGCAAATATAAGGGGCAGGATAAAGTCTATCATCCCAAGCCATGCACAAAGTATATTAAAAAAACCCATGACAAAGTATATGATCGCCCATATCCACAGATAATCATACCAGTGCTTCTTGTGTTCCATCAGTTTTCCTCTCTTTCAATGATCTCAATGCATGATGCCGGGCATGTCTTGCTGCATAGCCCACAACCGACACAAAGCTTTGGATCAACCTGTGCATAGCATCCCCTTATCACTGCAATTGCCGCCTTGGGGCACACTTTAGTGCATGCCCCACAGGCAACGCATACATTTTTGTCCACATTTGCGACTTTTTTCGATGCCATAATGCCATTACTCCTTATCACGCAGTTTCAAGCAGTGCATCAAGCTTTTCGATAAGCGCTTCCTGCGGCATTCCGCCGATGGCGTGATCCACAACCTTGCCATTTTTGATGAAAAAGAAGCTGGGTATGCTCATAACTCCAAACTGCGAGGCAAGCTCACGCTGTTCATCGGTGTTGACCTTGCCTACCTTTATAGAGCCATCATAGCGCTTGGCCATTTCCTCAACAACCGGCATCATCGCCCTGCAGGGACCGCACCAGTCCGCATAAAAGTCCATCATTACGGGCTTATCACTGTTTAACACTTCGTTTTCATAGTTTTCCATTGTAAATTTGTACTCCATCTGACTACCTCCTTGATTCTTGTTGCTTGTCATCTTTGATAGTGCTATTATATCTGGTATAAAAAACATATCAAGTACGCAGATTATCTTTATCTGGTACGAAAAAACTGACCACCATATGAAAGAGAGTGCGCGTATATGGCAGAAAAAGAGTATTTGTGTGATGATCTGGCCGGGAACGGCTGTGGACTGAAACGGGTTCTAAATATAATCGGGGGAAAGTGGAAGGTCCTGATCCTTTGTGTAATAGACAGGAGAGAAGTAGCCCGATACGGGGATCTGCGCAGAGAGATCACCGGGATCACAAACACCATGCTTGCCAACTCCTTAAAAGAGATGGAAGCAGATGATCTTGTCATCAGAAAACAGTATGATGAGATACCGGTAAGGGTGGAATACAGTCTGACCGACAAGGCAAAAAGCATCATACCCATACTTTTAGAGCTCAAACGATGGGGTGAAGAGCATATCAGCTAAAAATCGAGCGTTCCTTATGTTTATGCCCTTGTTGGCTCGCGCATCAACATGCAAAAAATGTGTTTTTCAGATGATGATGTACTTTACTGGGCGCAATCCGCCGTGTTTTGGGGTTTTTCGCCAATTCTACCTATACGACAAACGCTTTTTATGGGCCCAAAACTAACAGTTGCCTTATACATCAACACGGCGCAAAACCGCAATATATTGTATTGTTGCGCGGTTGCCGCATCTATATCTTGTATGCTATCCCATTTTATGTTATCATACGCCTTGGAAAGAGTGGTTTATCTTTACAAGGAGTAGGACATGCGTAAAGATGAATTTGAGAGGCTCTATGACCATGCTTTATCCATAGCCACCTTTGCACACCAGGGGCAGAAGGATAAGGCAGGGCAGGAGTACATCGGCCACCCTGTGGCCGTGGCTTCGCGTTGCAAAACTTACGAGGCCAAGATCGCTGCATTGCTGCATGATACCATCGAGGACACCTATATTACCCCGGATTACCTTCGGGTCATGGGGATCCCGGAAGAGATCGTGGATGCGGTTGTTCTTGTGACAAAGCATAAGGATAACCCCGGCTACAGCTATTTAAGGTATCTCTGGGCCATAAAGAAGAACCCCATAGCCTGCGAGGTAAAGATTGCGGATCTTTCACACAACATGGATCTGCGCCGCCTACCGCGCATCACTGCGTATGCGCTACGCAGGAATGTGAAATATCGGCTGTCATACAGCTTTTTATCGCTGTTGTAGGCTGTTCTAAGGATTGCATGATTGTTTGTACATCCTGACCAAATCGTCAGGCGTTGTTTTGTGACCTATTTCCCACAGAATATACCCCTGTCTGCATCGAATAATTTAAGTGGAGGGCGAAAAGACCCTCCGTTTTGTTCCAATATAATACCATAAAGGCTTTCTATGCCTACAGAACAAAGAATGGATTTCAACAGCAAACACAAAGACACTATTTCCAAACTCGGATTAGATCCCTCGGCAGATTATACTCAAGACGACAATCATTTTGCGTTATACGACGCAGCTTCTTCTGTGTACATCAAAAAGGGTTTCGATAAAGATCATGAGATAACGCCCATAGGAGAAGAATGTGAATCACTGTTAGATGATCTGGCAGATCTGTAAAGCCATCCACCGACACCCAAAATGGCGTATTTTATCATAATTAAATATGATATACAGGCGCCGCTTTTGTCCATTATCTTTCCGCTAAATACATGTTTTGCGGATTTGACTGAAACATGCTTCAACACTCCGGCTGGCCTGTAAATTATTGAAGTAAATGCAAGACCTTTATCATAGATAAGTTGTAAAACATGTAGACATGCTTTATAATTTCAATTACAAAAAGAATTATGGTTTTGTTTTGGGGGATAGTATATGTGGAATTTTAGTTTTGTT
>JAILEN010000161.1 GCA_024687655.1 Lachnospiraceae bacterium
GAAGGACGAGGGTGATAAGGTCACCGTCAGGTTTTTCAGAAAGAAAAAAGATCCAAAGAATGCTAATGCACCTGTCAGTTTTGAGCCGGCTTACATACGCGTTTCCAAGGTTGTAGCGGATGACGGAGCCTGTGATACGCTCTGGGTCAAGCTTATGGAAAAGGCTTTCGCTGTATTCAGCCAATCTTTTCCCGGTGAAGCAGGGTTTGAAAACAGCGACATGCAAAAAATTCGAAAAGAACACGATAAGCAAAAGGCAAAAAGTACGGACAACATTCTTGATTTCGGCTTTATGTCCAACGGAGGCTGGATGGATGAAACATTTGAATCAATAACCGGCGAAGCATCTCAGGAAAGAATAACCGTAAACAACAATTTAGCCCTTTACGGCGCCACAACATCCGTCAAAGATCTGACAGAAAAGTTTATATTAATGAACCCGGGAAACGACTATGTCGAATCCTTCAATGGCGACTTTTATTTCAAGGACTTGTTCTCAGATGTAGAAGAGTTAAGCCAAAAGTCCCTGCAGGCTCATGCAGATGAATTTGCCAACCTGGATAAGCTCGAAAAAGAAAATAGCAAAAAGCTGAATGACCTGAAGGCTAAGGCCGAAGCCGAAACTTATGCAAAAAAACAGGCGGATCCGGAGTGGGTTCAGTTAGATACTGAGTGCAAAAAGCTTTTGGATGACTATAACAAAGATAATTCCAATGTGGATGCGATTATGAAGCAAGCAGTACTAACATCGCGAATGAACGCTATGGAGAACAAATATAAGCCATCAGACGAAATAGTTGCCGAACGAAAGGCTCTCCAGGTGAAAGAGGATTACTATCGTCATGTTAATTTCATGAAAAATAAGGCTAATAATAATAATAATAACGGCAAAGTCCCCCCCAAAAATCAAGCAGCAGTGAGGAGACATCAGGCAAGTACAATAACCACCGCCGGAAACTCTATCATAGAAAATATTAATAAGAAGCTTGGAATAAAAGAAATAAGCAAGGGTGCAGCTGCCAAAGAAGACTGTATAAAGATATTAAATGAAGTCAAGGCATTAAAGTTTGAAGACAACGCAAACGGCGATTACATTGACAAGCAGCAAATGTGGAACTTAGGAGATGCACTGGGCATCATGGATGATGATATCGTATTTCAAAAAGCCAAGGATCATGTTCTGCATCTGCTGGGCAATATCGTTGATAACTTTGAAAAGCTTTATAATCCGGATGAACACATTCCCTTCTCCGGAGTTTATAGCGATGAGGCAAAAAAATTTTTGAAGATATAAAAGATGCTATCAGCAAAAAACGTCTGCTTGGCTGCGGTTCCAGAGAACTGGAGGGAAAGGTCAGCCAGGGATACTCCGGAGAAACGACAAATGGCGGTCTCGTGGGAGGTCACGCATATTCCATTTTGGGAACCGATACTGTCCAGTACGAGGGGAAAGAGATCAAGATGATCAAGCTCCGCAACCCCTGGGGTGTGCACGTCCCTGTCTATAACCAACATCAACAGCTTTTCCACCCTGATCCCGCCGGACATTTCGGAGCGTATTAATCTGCCCTATATTTACGGCATTGGCATACTCGCCTTAGGCACGAAAAAATACGCCCCCGCAGGAGTACTGCTTTATAGGCTTCATAAAAGATCTGACGGAAACCGTATAGAGATCGAGTGGATAAATGTGTCGTCAAAAAAGCGTCGTCTGGGGTATGCTAAGGCACTGCTTAATGAGCTGGCCACAGAAGCTGTTTCGCTAAATGCAGACAGCTTAATCCTTGACCTTCCGGCGTCCGATGCATCCGAGGAGATGACAGCTTTTTTAGGGCATTTCGGCTTTTCATTTTCACTGCAGATATCTCCTATCACAAGCCTCCCTTATTCAGAGGTAATGAAGCTGCTTATATTAAATGACGATGTAAAAGACCCGCGGATCAGGTTTGTAAAAGATATTTCAGCCTCCACTTTTAAAAGGTCGCTCCAGCAGATACTCGGAAACACTTCCGACGACATACCTGATATTCTAAACACAGATATCAGCTGGTATGATACGGAAGTCTCATCAGTACTCATGAGCGGTGCGACCCCCATAGCGATGCTGCTTTTTCATCGGTGTCCTACGGGCAAGCTACAGATAGTTTTTATGGGTGGAACCCAAAGTGTCTCATCAAAGGATTATATGATCCTGATGCAGGCGGCCGCGAAAGAGGAAAAAACGACTACGCTCAACGATAACTATGACATAGAGATCCTGCTACGCAGTGAAAGCGGTATGACAGTGGTCGACAATTTATATCCCAATCATCCGGCAAGGCTTGTGATCCGTGCAGGTATAGCTGTGTGACCGAATTGATGATTTACATGGAGGTAACAATATGTTTTTCGATGTAACAATCCTTTCTTCAGAGACGATCGACTCATTTTCAGAGTATATACCGGAAGAGCTGTGTAAGGATATTGACAATGAAGCGAATTTTGGCTGGGGGCTATCCAAGGATGATGACGTGGCAGGCTGTGGTCTCTTTTCCCTTGAGGGTGATGAGGTGGAGATACTCTGGCTCTACGTGGAACCCATACTTCGCGGACAGGGTATAGGCAGGGACCTTTTGAACCGCGCAATGGCTGAGGCCGTACCGAATAGGTTTGTCTGCCGTTATCTGATGCCGACACACGAGCTTTTTGGCGGCTTCCTACGTCATGAAGGCTTTTATGTCCATCCCGACCACTCCTTAGAGGACGAATCTGTTTTGGATGGGGACACACTTTTTATAGGATACAGGGACGAGAATTCTGCTGCAATGGAAAGTCCCGACGACCGCCTTTTGTTCCGTGATCCCGGCATGGCTCTGCTTATCCCGAGATTTAAACAGTTAGAATTATTTTTTGATGACAATTATGATGATGCCGTTTCTGTATATGATGATGGAACTCTACCATATATCGATATAGAAAGGGATGGATGTCATGTACGCTTCTTCATCATGCCCGAAAGCGGCAGTGATAATGATGAGGCATTTATGATCACAGCCCGTGCAAGCGTGGATGTGTCAAAGGCAGATACTGATAAGGCGAAGGAAGCTCTTGACTCATGGGCAAAAGAGCATCCATTGATCAGCGGAGAATATAACGAGGCAAAAGATGTAGTCGACTTCTTTGCCGCATATATACCGGATAACGGAATGCCGGGCGATGCCTTTTTGGGTAGCTTTACAGAGACGATACTGGCAGACGTTACGG
>JAILEN010000035.1 GCA_024687655.1 Lachnospiraceae bacterium
CCTTACAAGATTAACTCCAGATCCAGGTATCACCATCCCTTTGCCATATGTTAGATTATTTTTTTCAAAAAAAGCCTCATTTTCCTCATTTTGAAAGAATATGCGTTGAACTTTTTTGAATGCATAGCGATAAAGCATAATGCTTATCTTCTGAGACATACCCGGATTCTCTACAGCTGTTCCCAACCCAGTAATATTTGCAACAAATGGCACACCATATTTTCTTGCCGCTATAGCTCCATATATATTGGGTTTAATTGTGAACCCCAAACAAATATCCGGTTGCACTTCTTTAACAAGTTTTTTATACTCATTGAGTAATCTCAGCTCATTTATAGGATTCATCCCATGGCGATCCATTTGTATTTCATGAAAAACTGCGCCCAGCTTAACTAAATCATCAATACGCTCTCCATAGGGTGAACTAATATGAACCTCATGGCCATCATTAATAAATCGTTCTACTATTTCAAGGCGAAAGTTATAAATAACTACATCATGATTGACTAAGAATAATATTTTTTTCATTCTTCTGTCCTTACCACGCTTTCCTTCAGACCGTAAACAATATAAACAAAACCATACTCGCTTATTCCCTCATCATATACCAAATTCCCAAATGCCTTATTCGCCAACGCACTTACTTTTCCCGGCATATGCGCTGCTAATCCAACAATCCAGTTGAAGGCCTTGCTCACAATGAGCTTATGTCTGCTCACTTCGGCGATCATTTTTACCATATCCGAGGTTCTTGTATACTCGGCATTCTGCGGCCAGAATATTCCGCCTTCTCCTCTGATCATCACCTGACACAAGAACTCACACAGGTTTTCGATATAGAGCATTGATCTCTCATTCTGAACATCTGGAAAGATTGGTAGTTTCTTTGCCATCTTCGCCAGAGTGGGATAATTTCCCTTACTTCCCTTGCCATAGATCATAGGCGGCCTGAGAACTGTAACAAGATAGTTTTCATCCGCTAATTCTCTAACACCCTTATCTGCCTGCCATTTGCTGTCTCCATAGAAGTTAGCAGGTGCAGGTTCTGTATCCTTTGTGATCCTCTTTACCTGTCCGTAAGGTGCCGAATCTCCATAAATAATGGCAGAAGACATAAACACAAATTGCTTTATGCCATCTGCTTTCGCTTTTTTTGCTGTCTCAATTGCCAGGTCTGTATTTACAGCGTAGTATTTTTTCTTTATTTCTTCGCTTACATGTCCCACATCTGCGTGAGCAAGTCCGGCCACATGATATACGATGTCATATGAGCTGAAATCTTTCTCTCTCCAGCTTCCGTCTATCATATCGACTGTATCAACGGATAATTCCGATGCATAATGGTCATGAACGTACTGTTCAAAACTCTGACCGATATATGAGTTTGCACCTGTAATAAGCACTTTTTTCATTTGTTTTCCTCGTGCTTCTTCATTTCTCCGGTTCCGCCTTCTACTACGCTTTTATCTCCTTTAAATACCCCCACAGAGCCCAGGAAGCACTTGATATCCATACCGATTCCCAACTGCTGAACATATTCTCCATCCAGCTGTGCTTTTACAGGGATTTCCAGTTCGTCGCGTCCATTGATCTGCGCCCATCCGGTAAGTCCCGGTTTAATATCGTTGGCGCCGTATTTATCACGTTCTGCCGTAAGCAAATCCTGATTCCAGAGTCCGGGTCTGGGGCCTACTACACTCATATTTCCGATGAAGATATCCCAAATCTGCGGAAGCTCATCCAAGCTGTGGGCTCTGATGAATTTACCTGCTTTTGTAATATACTGTTCAGGATTATCCAACATATGCGTGGGCTTATCATGAGGCGTGCTCATTTTCATGGAACGGAATTTGTGGAGTTTGAAATACTGCTTATCTTTTCCAATCCGCTTCTGTGTAAACAATACAGGTCCGGGATCATCGATAACGATCCAAATGCTCAGAATCAAGAAAACAGGTGACAACAATACCAGCCCGCCAAAGCTCAGTATTACGTCTATTGCGCGTTTTACATACTTTTCATATACGCCGGCCTGATGGTCACTCTGACCTACAGCTTCCAGGTGTCCTCTTACGCCGTCAGCGTTCTCTTTTTCCTCATCATTTTCAACAAACCGTACTCTTTTTCCCTCCATAGGGTTTTGCTCTTTCGGTTTGTTCTTATATGTGCTATCAGACTTCTTGATCACACCAATAACCGCTGCTCCGGCAAACATTATGCCCAGCGCTGTGATCAGTTTTCCCAACTTGCTCATGGTCACACCCTTTTCTGTCGCAGCCCTCTAACAGAGCTATTCCAACGCATACGAAATTTATTTTATCATAATCCCCCCTCTTTGTCACCTTTTCGACCGAAAATGGCGCCTTGTTCGGTGAAATTCCACCTAACGCAAAACCCACAGAGCCCCATTTTACTGGGTTTCTGTGGGTTTGGTTTAGTACATCCGAAGGTCCAGCATCTCATCCACCTCATCCGCCGTATACGAGTAGTCTTATAACCAAGGGAACGTAGGGATGAATAGTCGTCCATCCAAGTCCATGGGACGAGAAAGACAGTGCCCATAGAAACGCGTATCGATCTGCGGTTC
>JAILEN010000064.1 GCA_024687655.1 Lachnospiraceae bacterium
CATGTCCAAGGGCAAATACGGAGATATGCAGCCTTTCGCGGAGAGGCTGAGAAAAATGGGCTATTCGGAGGTCAAACTTATTGATACCACAAACGGTATGTTTATGAGCAGATCAGAAGCTTTGTGGATGGGACTTTCGGGGTCGACATTACTGGTGGGAAAGAAATAGTGTTATAAAAGATTAAACATGAACGGGTAACTGCGTTTCGGCGCAGTTATCCGCTTTTTTAGTTTGCCCAGCATGGGCGTTTTCTAACGGGTGAAAGTCCCGAGTGCGCGTAGGCAACGACAAAGCACATAGCTGAACAGCAAGGGTGTCCGCCGTGAGACGGAATCTGAAAGAAGCTGTAACTGTATTCCAATAAAGACGATGCGGGATGTCATTGCTGTATAGGAAATATGAAGTTAATCGCAGATTCCATGATCTCATGGATCGATCTGATAGATGAGAAGAACAAAGAATAAAGACTATGGCAATTAAGACGTATATATGTTAGTATATCGTTAGCCATGGCTAATACTTGGCGGTGGATAAATGATCGATTATGGTATGTGCCTTTTGGGCATATACCGGATTTGCGTAAAAACAGGAGGATGTGAACAATGGGTATAAATTCAATAGACGCAGAAGATGATCAGTTTGCTTATCGTTATGATACACAGCTGCTAATTGACAGGCGTGATGAAGATCTGGATGAAGATGAAATATCGGATTATATTACGGAGCATTTTGAAGGCAACAGCCTTATCGCTGCAGGAGATGAGGATATGATAAAGATCCATTTCCACACAAATGAGCCGTGGAAGATCCTGGAATACTGCAATTCAATAGGTGAGATCTATGATATTGTCGTAGAAGATATGATAAGACAGTCCAATGGCCTTAAGGGCTAAGGAAGGAGTGACCAATCTATGATGCAGATATTGCTAATACCGTTTCTTGGAACATCTTTAGGCGCGGCATGTGTATTTTTCTTTAAAAACAGGATAAGTGAAAAACTGCAAAGGGTATTCACCGGATTCGCATCCGGGGTAATGGTCTCAGCATCATTCTTTTCGCTGCTGTTGCCTGCGCTGGAACAGACGGAAAGTATGGGAAAGATCGGTTTTTTACCGGCATCTATAGGATTTGCAGTAGGCATGATGTTTCTGCTTGTGCTTGATCTTGTAATACCGCATATTCATCTCGACAGCAGTGAGGAGGGACCAAGCAGCGGACTTAAGAGAACAACGAAACTGGTGTTGGCGGTCACTTTGCATAATATTCCGGAAGGAATGGCTGTCGGTATTGTATGTGCCGGTTGGATGTATGGCAATTCCTCGGTTACTTTTGCAGGAGCCTTGTCTTTGGCAATAGGCATAGCAATTCAGAACTTCCCCGAGGGGGCGATTGTGTCTATGCCGCTTTTGGCCGAGGGAACTACCAAGTGGAAGACATTTTTGTATGGAGTTTTATCGGGAATAGTTGAACCTGTCGGTGCGCTTTTGGTTATTCTGGCTGCAGGGGTGTTTGTGCCGGTAATGCCGTATTTCTTAAGTTTCGCCGCCGGAGCCATGATATATGTGGTTGTCGAAGAACTGATCCCTGAGATGTCAGAGGGTGAACATTCCAATATCGGTACCATCAGTTTTGCCTTGGGTTTTGTGCTTATGATGGCACTGGATGTCGGATTGGGATAGTAACTATGTGATCTGAAATAATGTCGGATATGCTATGCCGCGGTCATGCAGACCGCGGCATTTTTATCTATTGTCACGAGATAAATTGGGCTATTTAATAAAAAAGTATTGACAATAATATATTTGACCAAATATAATATGACCAAAGATAACAAATGCCGGTCCTTTGGATTAAAGGAAGAATGGAGGATGATAGTGTGAAAAATAAGCTCAAAAGCTTTTTTTCACACCTGCGATTTGTGTAGGAGCGTCACAAATCGCCTGATGGCATTGGCAAATCTGATATTTGCCTCGCCACGTCGCATACGCTCCGGAATGGAGGATGATATGACATTTTATGATCAGAGCGTAATTGCAGCTAATGGTGAAGAGATATCCATGAAGGATTATGAAGGAAAGGTTGTCCTTGTGGTAAATACGGCGACAGGATGTGGGTTTACACCTCACTACAAGGATCTTGAGGCCA
>JAILEN010000100.1 GCA_024687655.1 Lachnospiraceae bacterium
GCAGGATTAAAGACAGCGAATCTTTTTTCTGCTGGTATTAAGAGCAAAAAAGAAATAACGATTGAATTACGCGGTTTAAACAGATTGCTCACCAAACAAGGGTTAAGGGCTGTGCCGATAAGGACAAAAAATGACCGTATATTGATATATGCCATATCTTTTGAGCTTTGCCGCCGGGGCAATGATATATGTTGTGGTCGAGGAACTAATCCCAGAGATGTCAGCCGGAGATCATTCAAATATAGGGGTGATAATGTTTGCGGCAGGTTTTACGCTTATGATGGCACTTGATGTGGCTTTGGGGTGATTCTTAACGATGAGGCTTTATGGATGGAACTGTCTGGCTCAACGTTGTTGGTTGGAAGGAAATGAGGAACTTTTGGCTGGGGCACAGAATCGGGAAAAGAATATCTTGATCTGGAGCCACGCCTTAGCTTTGTTTCCGAAAGAAGCTACAACGAGGAAATGAAGAAATACTCAATAAGAGGAAAGCTGTTTGCTATCGTAGGTAAAAACATTAACAACAGGCTTGCCGTGTTCAAGTGGTAGGAGCGGTATATGACTGCGTATTTTCCAGGGTAAAAAGCATAGTATGTAAGGAGTTGAAAAATGACCATTCATGAATTCGGACAAGAAAACGGTAAGCCAGTCGTACTCATACATCCATCAATAGTGATGTGGGATTATTTTGAATATGTTATCCCTCTTATGGAGAACAGGTTTCATCTGATCATTCCTGCTCTTCCCGGATATGATCCGGATGTAAGGGATGATTTTACGAGTGTGGAAGAAATATCGTCAGAACTTGAAAAATGGCTTATCGGAAACGGGCTTAATGATGTAGTCTGTCTGTATGGATGCTCCATGGGAGGCAGTATCGTCACCAGAATGCTGGCAGACAACAACGTCAACATACAAAATGCGATCATAGATGGTGGAATAACTCCGTATCAGCTACCGTGGATTGTTACGAGACTTATTGCGATCAAGGATTTCCTACTGATAAGCGCTGGTAAAATCGGTGGGGCAAAGCTTTTGGAAAAGGCTTTTTCTACTGATGAATTATCAGATGAAGATATCCAGTATGCAGCAAAGGTTCTTAAAATGGTCAGTGCCAGGACTATATGGCGGACCTTTGAGTCCTGCAACAATTATCCAATGCCGGCAGATATCCGGACAGATTGTAAGAATATTGAATACTGGATCGAAGAAAAGGAAGTAAAAGAACGCAGGGCGGATGTGGACTATATAAAAAAGGGTTTTCCGCATACGACTTTCAGGACGATATTGGGTGTCGGCCATGGCGGGCTAGCCCCTTTTAATCCCGAAAGGTTTGTACAGGGGATAGAGAGTATCTGTGGCGTGACCGATCAACAGAAAGAGCTTAAGTCGTTATGAGAATACTGATATACGGTGCCGGTGTAATAGGAAGTCTATATGCGGCAATGCTTTATAAAGCAGAAATAGATGTAACCATCTATGCGAGAGGGACGCGTCTTTGTGATCTGCAGAGCAAAGGGCTACTGTACAAGAGAAAAGGGAAACTGTTTAAAGCGAATGTGACAGTAATATCTGAACTGAATAAAAATGACTGCTATGATTTTGTATTCCTGACCGTCCGGGAAAATCAGCTGATGACGGCACTGACCCAGCTGAAAGACAATATCAGTCCAACCATTGTGACCATGGTTAATTCGCTGGATACATATGAAGAGTGGGAAAGCATATGTGGAAAGGGACGTATTCTTCCAGCGTTTCCGGGAGCCGGTGGGAGTCTGGAAGAGGGAATACTTGATGCTGATCTTACACCATGGATCATACAGCCTACTACAATTGGAAAAACGGATGGGCGCGAGATGGACTTGGCTGCAATATTTAAGAGAGCGCGAATCCCGTATCAGGTGGTAGATGATATGCATGGATGGCAAATATGTCACCTGGGGATGGTTGTACCGATCGCGGACGCGTACTATGAAGCGGCCGATCCTGAACACGTCGGGGAGGACTTTTTACTTATGAAAAAGACATCGTGCCAGATACGGGAGAATTATCAAGGAATTAAAAATAAGGGCATTAGGATAACACCAATGAAGATGAATGTTATTCTGATACTGCCGGTTACGATGTTGTCTTTTATCATGGGCTTTGTTTTTCGCAGTGACTTCGGGAATCGGTTTATGTACCGGCATTCCATGAAGGCTCCGGATGAAATGATGGGACTTCATGAACAGTTCTACAGATTCATCAGTAATCAGACATAGATGATGGAGGGCATTCAGAATGTATATCAACGAATATGGAGATAAGGAAGCACCTGTGATGATAATGCTGGCTCCAATGATGGTTTCCGGATCGGATCTTTATGAACTTATGGGGACTCGTTTCACAGGAAAGTATCGCTTTATTTCCCCGGATCAGGGAGGCCATGGAAAAGCGGGGGAATATGTCAGTGCTGATGAAGAGTATAGGACACTGAAGGAATATTTAAACAGTCGGGGAATTACGGAGATTACTCTCGTATATGCTGCATCCCTTGGTGTTGCGGTTGGATACAGGATTTTTATGGATCCTGACTTTAACATAAGAAAAGCATGGTTTGACGGGGTGGCACTTTCTGAGAACGCAGGATTTGCTGAATGGTTTATGAAAAAACTGTTCAGAAATCGAAAAAAGAAGCTGGCCAAGACACATATTGAGGCATCGTCAAGTCTTGTCAAGATGTATGGGTATGATTTTGCAAGGATGATGACTGCTAATTTTGAACGAATAACAGAGAATGATATTGATGCGATCTGCCATGCCTGTTGTCATTATAAACTACGGAAGTTCTCCGAAGAGGAACAGAAGAAACTTCACCTGGATTTTGGAGAGAAAGATTTTGATCTGAAGTATTACAGAAAGGCAATACCTTTTTTTATGCCGGGCGCTGAACTGACAATACGCAAGGGTTATGCACACTGTGGATATATGGCGGCGAAGCCTGATGAATATGTTAAGCAGATCGAGAAATTTATTGAGGGAGCAGATGAAGGTGCCAAGATCGTTTAAATATAAGGTTTTATTAGGACTGTGCAGACTGATCAGAGTCCAGCGGATCATGGAGCTTCCGCCTAAAAAGGCACAAAAACTGTTCGGGAAAGGGTATAAGGGTGTTGTTATCCCTCATATGCACGATGAGTGTATAGACATTAAGGCGGAACTGATACTCGGCTCCACCTGTCTTTGGTACCGTTACAAAAAAGGCAATGACAGAGCATGCATATATATCATTGGCGGTGGAATGCTGAAATATCCGAAGCCAAGTCAGGCTAAAGAGGTACTTGAAATAGCAAAAGAAACGGGAGTGGATTTTGTACTTCCGTATTATCCGGTTGTTCATACGGGGAATACTCTGCTGGATGTATATGTGATGCTGTATGAATTGTATAAAGAGATGCTTAAGAGCTATAAGCCGGAAAACATATACTTCCTGGGAGGTTCCAGCGGGGCTAATCTTGCGTTGGGAATGATCTCATATATTAATGACAAAGGTGAGGGGCTGCCTATGCCCGGCAAGGTATATGCGGGTTCACCCGGGTCGTTGCTTATATCGGATGAAGAGAAGAAAAAAGCTTACAAGCTGGATAAAACGGATGTGATCATGAGCCAGAAGGCAACCCTTTCTGTGTGGGAGGGCATGACCGGAGGGAAAAAGGTTGCTGATTATATGGAATCGCTTCAATTTGGGGATTATACAGGTTTAAAGGATGTATATCTTACCTTTGGCGGTGATGAAGTGTTTGCAGCTGCGGCAGATTCCATTAAGGCAAGACTGGAGCAATATGGAGTCCATGTCACAATGGAAGTGGCCCCTGGTATGTACCATTGTTATGCTGTCATACCGCTTGTAGAGGAAGCAAAACCGGCATACCGGAGAATGGTTGAATATATAAAGGGGAGGGCTGTATAGTATGATTGTCACAGCGGTCGCGGTAGGAACCAGAGGCGATGTGAAGCCACTGGCTGAACTTGGTATGGAAATGATAAGAAGAGGGCATGAGTTCAGGATACTGACATCCGAAGCCTTCCGGTCACTTATAGAAAGCAAAGGGGTTACATTCATAAAGCTGGATACCGATGCGGATAATGTTATGAAGTATCTGGTTACTGACTATAAAACGAGTCTTGATTTTGCAAAGGGGATGTTTCGGCTAAAAAAAGAGAATCCCGGGTTTATGGAGCAGACACTTGATGCAATAAAAGGCTCTGATCTTGTCATGTACGGGACCTGTGCAGCATTTGCGAGACATGCTGCAGAGTATCTGCATATACCATGTGCCCGGCTGTTTTACAGCCCTATGGATCCTACAAGACAGTATTCCCTGTATTGCGATGAGTTTAATTCGGAAAGAGTATTAAAGAGCTATGAGGGGCTGCCTCAGGGAATGAGTCTTATGACGATGATAGCCCTTAACAGATGGAGACACTCGGTTGGACTCCCAAGGTGGAGGATAAGCAGCAGCTATACAGAGATGAGTGGCAAAAAAGTGCTTACATTTTATCCAACCAGTCCGGTTCTGATGCCACCGGATCCTGCATGGGGCGATCATATACATGTGACGGGATACTGGTACCATCCCGAAGAAGCGTCAAATGGTTATGAGGAATCGAAAGAACTCTCAAATTTTATGAAATCAGGAGAAAAGCCTATATTCGTGGCTTTCGGAAAAGCGGAGTCTCCTGAACTCGCCAGATTACAGGAACTCACGCTTGAAGCATTAAGAAAAACCGGGATCAGGGCTATAGTACAGGCATTTCAGATCCCCGAAAAAGACAGGGTAAACACGGACAAGCTGTTTTTCATTGGCGACCTGCCATATCCATATATTTTTGAAAAGGTGCGGGCAGTAGTTCATCACGGCGGAAACACCACAAATGGAATGGGCTTAAGGGCGGGATTGCCTACACTTGTTATAGCTCTTGCGCTTGACCAGTATTTTTATGGAAGGATGGATCACAGGATTGGATGCGGACCGGCACCACTTTATATACGGAAGAGGTTATGTAGTATCGATGAAATTGCAGATTCCTTGAAGGATCTTATAAGCGGTCGTTATGATGCGAAAGCACAGGAAGTATCGCAGAGGATCATGAAAGATAATGGTGTAGTTACAGCAGCAGATGTCATAGAAAAATATGTTTCGGAGAAATCAAATGTATAGCAGGACAAGGAATTTATGGGCACTTATATGCGGAGTTTTCGGATGCCTGTGCTATGGTAGTGGAGACTGGCTTATGATGTACGGTGATCCGTCACACATGGGGAAACTCATTTGGCTTTCCGTTGGAACAGCACAGATCCCCCAGTGGAGATATGTTCTGGCAATGGCACTCGCTTTTCCCGGGATTATATTATATGGTATAGCCCTGTTTGCAGTACAGGGATACATAAGAGATGAAAAGCATAAAAGGATATATCATTACCTGAACGCCTTCGGCCTTACTCCATGGATAGCGCTTCATCTGATCTATGTAGTGATATTAAGCTTATTTGCGTGGCTAAATAATAACGGGTTCTCGGGAGATGCCATTACGATTTGCGAGGCGCTGTATGGTAATTTCTCGTGGTTGATCCCGGTAAGCGAAGCGCTGATGCTGCCTGTGTTTTTGTATTGGTTTTATCTTCAGATAACGAGTAGTACGGCGTTCAGGAAACGCATGGCATTTACAAATGTATTGGTTATATTTGCTGTTTTAAAGATTATAGCATCATTCATTCCCGTAAGCGCATTCAGACTGGGATTTATAAACGGTCTTATGAGTGAGAGCATGATAATCTGGTTTGCATTTGTGTTTTTGGAGATTGGTTTAGACCGCCGAGACAGACTGATGAAAGGAGACCGGATATGAGGTCTGACAAAGAGTACAAAGAGCTTACTATAAAGGAGTTTACAAAAGCTGCGGATATATATGAGACGGATCAAGCGGGAATATATGAGATGTGTAAGGATGATTATCCGTATATATCCCAGGAACTTCAAAAAGAGGACTTCACGGATCTTTTGGATTGTGGCTGTGGTACCGGGCCAATGATCTCGCTTTTATATGAAAAGAACCCTACGAAGAACTATACCGGACTTGATATCACCCCTAAAATGATCGAGGCAGGGAAGGCGAAAAAACTTGATGGAGTGACCTGGGTGGTTGGTGACTGCGAGAATCTGCCATTTGATGAGGATTCATTTGATGTCATCATATGTTCTAACAGTTTTCACCATTACCCCGACCCACAGGCGTTTTTTAACAGTGCCAAAAGAGTGCTAAGACCGGGAGGCCGGCTTATACTTCAGGATTACACTGCACCCAAACCGATCCTGTGGCTTATGAACCATACAGAGATGCCCCTTGCTAATCTTATTGGTCATGGTGATGTGAAAGCTTATTCACTGGATGAGATAAGTGAGCTATGCAAGGTGGCGGGGCTTAGGATAGAAAAACTGGAGAGGGCAAAGAAATTCAGGCTGCATCTTGTGGCAAGAAAGGACATGGGGCAGTAGAAAATGACCTTTGAAGAAATGGGTAATCGAGAAAAAGAAACAAAAGACAAAGGAAAAACTAAAAAATCTGTTTTTAATGGATGATGATGTGGCTGACAAATTCATGGCATGTTTTTCAAGGTTTTCTCCTGAGTCGATAAAGAATGAGTATTATACGGATCTGCTAACGCATCTTGAGAATGACATTAATGTAGAGCATACAAAGGTACATTTTATTTATGCCAATAAAATGGGGGAGAAGTATCTAAAGCGATATAAGAAGTATTTCCATGATCCGTACATCAGGGAGTTTGGTATGCAGCATGAGCAATGGTTGTTTGGCGGTGATGAATATGCACAGCCCGTGTTAAAGGCGATTGATGAATTTATGAAAATGCCGGTGTGAGAGGAGTGAGGAGTCGTGACCACGGCAAAGGTTATTATGGAAGGTCTGGGATTGGGATTTCTTTTGTATCTAATTTGTGCTATCGGCATAAAAAACGGTGCGGTGGGAATGGTTTTTCTCTACAGCGAAGAAGTTAAAAGGCGGGTTGTTGAGAATGGACTTACTACGCCAGAAGAAATAGATAGAAGAAGTATACTGTTTAAGTGCATCTGTATTCCTGGATATTTAATTTATATCCTGGTTTGCGTGTATGCCATCAACGGAACAAAAGGGTTTTTCGACGGATTTTGGCAGATGTTTATTATATTGTCCATAATGAATGTGATCGACAGAATTCTGGTAGACGGATACTGGGTGGGTCATACGGATGCATGGGATATTCCCGAAACCGACGATCTGAAACCTTATATTACATCAAAAGATAAAAAGAAGAAGTGGGTTATGGGGACAGTGGGCATGGCGATCATATCCGCCATCATTTCGGGAATCATGTGTCTTGTATTTTGAGAATGGAAGAGTATGATCGACAGGTTTATTCGATTTTTCATGGAGGGAAGAATGATCTGGTATTAATGAGGTCGCTGATAGGATGCTTTTAGAATATGGGCGTATCAAATAAGGAGGCTGCGGCAATTGTAATTAGGGAGGCAAAAAGGTACGATGTCAGCTTTTTTCTTTGTGAAATCTTGACAAACAAATCAAAAGTAATACAATGTTAGTTATTCCTAACCACTGCTATGCGGCAGCGGCTATATTTTTGAACAGCGAGTTAGTTATGACTAACTGGATGGAGGTTTATATGTCAGATAATTACCTTGCGATGCATTGCTCGCCGACGCTTGCAGGATTAAAGACAGCGAATCTTTTTTCTGCTGGTATTAAGAGCAA
>JAILEN010000101.1 GCA_024687655.1 Lachnospiraceae bacterium
TTGCTCTTAATACCAGCAGAAAAAAGATTCGCTGTCTTTAATCCTGCAAGCGTCGGCGAGCAATGCATCGCAAGGTAATTATCTGACATATAAACCTCCATCCAGTTAGTCATAACTAACTCGCTGTTCAAAAATATAGCCACTGCCACATAGCAGTGGTTAGAATTAACTAACATTGTATTACTTTTGATTTGTTTGTCAAGATTTCACAAAGAAAAAAGCTGACATCGTACCTTTTTGCCTCCCTAATTACAATTGCCGCAGCTTCCTTATTTGATACGCCCATATTCTAAAAGCACCCTCCTCAAATTTAAAAAGGAAGTACACATGCCGTAGCAAGAGTCACTCCCTTTTAATGGCTAATTTTATCGTTGTCTGCCAACCGAGGTGTAAGCCTCACATAATTCAGGTTTTATCGTTGCCTGTCAACCGTGGAAACCCACAAATAGTTCAGATTATGGTGTTAGCCCACCGAAAACAGCTCGCTGCTTTCATTTATAGTATAACATGTTCAAAATAAAAAAACATTTATTTCTCCATCATAATCAACTCACCCATTATTATCATTTTCCTGCGACACCAGCATTTTCTAAAAGCATCCTATCAGCGACCTCATTAGCCTCAGATATGTCTATGATGCAAAAGTCTGCTATTTCCTGTGGTGTTTTCCCCTTTTCAAGAATTTCTCTTATGAAATTCCGCTTACCTATCTCCTGGTTTTCCAAATCTCTCATCATAAGTGTCATATACCCACTACTACACCCAACAGGGGTCATAATACATCAAATCTTGGGATATTTTGTGAAATCGACAAAAAGAATGGGTGGCCTCTTTTTCCTCATAAATGCTGATTTATCAACGTTTATAAAGGTTTGGAACCACCCATAAAAAGACGCTGCCCCACTAGGATTCGAACCTGGGTAATGATTGGTCCGATGTGGCGCGAGCCCTTATTTTACAAGGGTTCCAGAGTTCAATTTTTTCTACTACACCCACTACTACACCCAGCCGCATCCGTGCTACTTCCCAGAGGACGACGTATAGTCCTCAAGCTTCTTCATCTCATTTACCGCTTCCTCGTCGGTAGCATGGACATACAGCCCCATGGTAATCCCTAAATCTGAATGTCCCATAAGCCTCTGAAGGGACTTGGGTCTCATACCGGCCTCTATACATCTGGTCGCAAAAGTGTGCCTGAGGGAATGCATTGAAAATGATGGTATACCCATATCCTTGGCAACCTGCCTCAATGCCCGGTTGTATATTCCCCTGTGTGTCGGATTCCCATTCCTGTTAAGGAATACATAATCCTTGTACTCTTCCGGCACATTAAGGGAGTCCCTTTCCTGCTTTTTCCTGCAAAGGATACTGTACGCTTTTTCCGTAAGAGGGATGGTCCTGTATCCGCTCATGGACTTGGGAGGGTTGTTGACGAATTCCTTTAAATCTGTCCGGTATTCCTGGGAATGTTCAATGTGGATCTTGCGATTATCGAAATCCACATTCTCCCAAAGAAGTCCACATAACTCGCCACACCTAACCCCGGTCTCAAGAACGAACTGATACTCATCAAAATGGCTGAGATCCTTGGACATATCCAAAAACTTTTCCTGCTCTGTCTTTGTGAGAACCCGAGGTTCCTTTTTCTCCCTTTTGGGGATCTTGACGATCTTGCTCACCGGGTTCTTATCGATCATCATGTTATCTACTGCCGCCTCGAAAAATGCTTTCATGATTACCCTGAGCTTTTTGAGGCTGTCGATAGCCTCACCATCATCATATGCCCTGTTGATCACCATCTGACAATGCATGGGCTTTACATCATCTACCGACATATGCCCGATAACATCCTTGATGCGGGAATTGTACCTATTAATATAGGCCCCTCTGGTACCATGCCTTATAGAGTCTCTTTTGATCTCATCGAGCCAGAACCAAAACCACTTGTCTACTGACATCTCGCCTCCGGCATAGATCGAATCATGCTCCACACTGTATTTGGTATCGATCATCCATCTTTTGAGATCATCCAGGTCCTGTGAGTACCTCTGATATCTCTTACCATCCTTGCCTCTGAATCTCGCAGAATAGTATCCTTCCTTGTGCTGAATTAAGCCTTCACCTAACTCCTTTCCTTTCAAATCCTTTCCCATCTTCTCCTCGCTTTCCAGCAGGAGAGCTTATATTAATTATAAGCCCTCCGAACAAATGTTTCAATACTAAATTTCCATTTTCTTGGCGATAAAATCATCGAATTTCTTACGGTTTATAAGGGTTTTGCCCGATCCTACTTTCAGTGAAAAAGTACACATGGGATCACCCATCATTGCCCGCAATTTGTTCTGACCGATGTTACTGTATTCCGCAGCTTCCTCCACCGTCAGGTTTTGCTTTTCCCATATAGGGACCCGGATCTTATCATTCATTGAACTGACTCCTTTCGTATCTGTGGTCTATGATTTTTGAAACCTCCTTTCAAAACCCAGACCCGATGCAAAAGAAAGTTCACTTGCATTTGATCTTTTTTTACAAAAGCACTCTTCATTTCGTGTACTTACATTGATGCCCAATCTTATAAGTAGAAGGACAGGCAATCCAAGCGCAAGATTCGCCTGGAGTTACTCATAACTCGCTTCGCTCGTCATGAGCACTCCGGCAATCTTGTTGGGGTTGGCACCCCAAACCCGCCTGATGGTCGGGGCTTACGCCCCTCAATGCATAGGAGAAAAACTCCTATGCAACGCGACTCCGCTGCCAGCTCAATTACGCTAACGCTTCATTTCGCTGTCTGCGGTC
The DNA here is from genome assembly GCA_024687655.1 of Lachnospiraceae bacterium. GTDB lineage: Bacteria > Bacillota > Clostridia > Lachnospirales > Lachnospiraceae > JAILEN01. The sequence goes on from JAILEN010000101.1 coordinate 2,797, forward strand.
GCCATAGCTTTCCTTGCAAGCAAGCTTGCAGATAAAGCTCTGGCTCGTCGCTTCTCAAATGGTGGCGCACTTCGTGCCCCACAGCACGCCTGAGGCGTGAGAAAGGAGATGCTATGGCAAGACCTAAGATGGATAAAAAGATAAAACGGGATAAGTGTGTGATGGTGAGATTTACTGACACGGAGCATGACCTGATCATGGACTATGCCAGCGATATGCACCTGTCCCCTGCCGAATGTGTCAGGGAACGGGCACTGCATACAAGAGTGAC
>JAILEN010000143.1 GCA_024687655.1 Lachnospiraceae bacterium
TAAAGCTCACCATATCCAAAACCGCCATGGGATTGGTAGAGATCGATGCCATATAGGGTATCTCCAGCTGCTGTCCCCTCTTTTGCAAAAGTAAAATGCCCACCGGCTTGGAGCCCTCTGCGTACACTGCTGAGGCGTCTGCAATAAAATCACCCTTTTCGATGGGAAACTCGATATAGTCCACTCCCGCAGCCCGAAGCTCCCTGGTAAATACGGTGATCTCATAATCAGGAATGGCAGAAAGTGCCACGCTCTTTATCTCCTTGTCCCTGGCTGTCCTTTCCAGTCTTTCGGATGAACGCAGCCACCCCAGGGTAGTGGTAAACCTGCATTCCGGAAGCTGCTCTGAGGTGACGCTGCCATAACCCATAAACATCCTCTTTATCCTGGGATCAGCTCCGTTGGAAAGTTCCATGGAAACGGTGCTCATGGAATACCTGTAATACATCATGGTACAAAACTTTAAAAATGCCTTGCTGCCTATACCATCTCCTCTGAAACCGGGATCCAGCCAGTACCAGAAGACCTCCGCCTCAGGACGTGTCATCCTCACCGCTATAACTCCGCAGGCCGCATCCTCATGTTCTATCCCGAACATCAGGGCTGTCTCGTCTGCCATGACATCATCCATAACCCCCTTGGGGAACATGGGAGAATAAAAACTCATATTGGCTGAATTGATATCTGTGATCATTGTCATATCTACCCCTCCTAAATAGTTGCTATGGACCCATGAGTTAACCTGGCCAGGTCATCCATGTTTGTCCTGTAGATCTCATCTACATACATGATCCTGTAGGTATCCCTTGAACGATCGTAATACCTCTTGAACTCGGCATCGGCACTGATACGCTCTTCAGCGGCATATTGCAAAACGGCCTTGTTGGGATCCTCACCATCAGTTAAGATTTTTTTCTTTTCGAGGGGTGTCAAAAACTGGGTCAGATCCGTATCTGCAAGATCCTTTTTTGTTATGGCGGCAAATCTTGCCTTTTCCCACATGGCACTCAAAAAACTCTTCTGTGCCATAAATAAAACGTGATTGGCTTCGAAAACAGCCAAATCTTCCCTGAAATCCGCTGCTTTTTCGGGATCATGCTCATTCATCAAAGGAGGTTTCTTTAAAAACTGGGTCAGAGTCGTAATATCCTCAATATCCGTTCGGCCGAAGGAGTCGGTATACTTGTCAACACCTGTGGTAACGCCTGCCATTTCTGAAATAAAGCTCACATCCCTCATAAGCTCGGTAAGCTCGGGGAGATACGCCGCCAGTTCATCCTCAGTACAACGTGCCAGCCTTGAGGCATTTTTGCTGCAATAGTCTGTGATCTCCTGATACTTTTCTGCCAAAAGAGGGGTAGCGCCATCGCCGAGGGCCCCTCTGAGATCTGTACGTTCCCCTTCATACATTTCTCTTTCTTCCGGGGTAATATCCTTTTCACCCAGCTTCTTTTCCGTCTCCTCAAGCATGATCTTGATGATGCGAAGTTCAAGTATCCTGGCGTTACGATCCTCCTCCCCTTCTTTCATTGCCATATAATCCGTGTTGCCGGCAGTCATGGCAGCTATCATATCATCTGCAGTAAAATATCTCTTTCTCAGCTGGCTGTCCGGCGACTCTGACTCATAACGTCTTTTGATGAGCTTTGTATATATCTCCAGCCCTCTTGTGGCTGTATCCGAATAGCTGCGTGCCAAAGCCATATCTTTATCCCTGACTATCTGCCCGGGATCCAATCCGTATTTTCTTATCATCGAATCGGACAAAATATTAACGTCCAGATTTTTAAATATATCATCTCCCTGAACGATGAGATTCTCAAGGGTGGTCCCAAGCATATGGATATATGCATCATAAACTCTGGCCTTGTTTTCCGCTTCCGTAATGCGCTGATTTAATACCAGATAGTAGTTTCTGGCATCTCCCTGATAGGTGTCAGCCCCATTGACATCATCTCCGTTTTCCTGGAAAAACAGGCGCAGATACCCATCATAGGTTGCCGCCTCACGATCATAATCGTCTGCCGCCTGATGATAGTGGATATAATCCTTGAGCATGGAGTCCACAGTACCCCTGTACTTTTCCACGTTACTTCCATACGCTTTTTGGTTCATCAGGTCAAAAATGCCCTTGATACCCGCATATCTCTCCATCTTCATGTAACTGCCGGGCACGCCTGCCTGCTTGTATTCTCTGGTCTTCATGGAGTTTTCATGATCGATCCTGGCATCCACACTTTGTCTCTCCTGCGGATACACCTGATCAAGGGAAGCCCGCGTTATCTGAACAACACGATTGTCGGACTCACGGATAAACTTTTCCAAATCCTCCAGGACATCATTCAGCTGGACAAGTTCGGCCGAGGTGGGATCCTGCCTTATCCCCAGTCTCCTCTCATCGTCCTCCTGCAGATTGTTGGCATAAAGTGAAAGAGTATATGCCTGTTGCATGAGCGGGCAAAGCTCCTGCAGCATATCGGCATGATCTTTATCCTCCTCTTTGAATTCAAAGGCGTCATAATCAGCATTTTCGAGGAATTCACAAAAGGCCTCAAGCTTTTCCAATTCCGCCCTTACATATCGATAATTTTTACGCATGAATACGGGAGAAAACATTTCGGCGCTGAACCTTTTCGTCCGAAGTTCCTCCCAAAGAGCCTTTTTTTCAGCATCGGTTGCATAGGGATCCTTTTGATTTTTTCCCTCTTCAATCCTTTCGCTGTCACACTGGAGCATGTAACCGGTGTATTCATTCTGTAACACAAAAGGCTTATACTTATCCGCGTTGAATTTTTTCTGGAAGTCCTTTGATTTTGACAGTCCCCTGCTCTGATGTTTCCTGGCCTTGTAGCCCATTTCAGGCTCCACCGCCGGCGCAGGATCGATCTTGTGGTCGGGAACCGACTCATAGGTCCTCACCTCAAAGGAAGGCCGTGACGAAGAATACATCTGCCTGGCCCTGGTGTCATAATCTGAGATGAAATCATGGATCCCCTGGTATTCCTGAGCCTCAAAAGAATGCACTTCATCGGCGCTCTTAAGTGAAAAGCTATCTAAAAACCGCTCTGATTCCTTCTTTTTGGTTGCCTGTGTGCTTTGATCTGACATTTTTCTCCCACCCTTGATCAAATGTTTTCTGATGCAATTATGTTATTCTATACTGCTTCCGGCAAGATGCCCTGTAGAAAAAGCTATCTGTAAGTTAAAGCCCCCTGTCAGCGCATCCACATCTATAAGCTCCCCTGCCACATATAAGCCGGATACGGTCTTCACCCTCATGGTGGAAGGATCTATCTCACGTACATCCAGCCCGCCTCTGGTGATGATCGCTTCCTTAAATGGACCGCTTCCTGTAACCGTAAGCCTAAAGCCTTTAAGTATTTCCACAATGGAAAGCCTCTCCTGCCGGGTCACATCACATAAATGCTTTTTTACATCAATCCCCAGTCTCTTTTCCATAACCGCCGCCAGAGACTTTGGTAAAAGACCGTTCATGAGAAAAGACAGCTCCCTCTTAGGGTTTGCGTCGATATCCCTGCATATCCTGTCATAGAGCTTATCTTTGTCTAATGCAGATTTAAGATCTATATATACCTCAAATGTTTTATCGCCATTTAATTTATCCGCAATATAGGATGACGCCGACAGTCCCAATGGACCGGATATGCCGTTGTGGGTAAACAGCATCTCCCCGAAGCCCTCGTAGAAAACCTTCTTACCGCTCTTTACCATAAGGCCCACGTTCTTGAGGGACAATCCCGCCAGCTCGTGGGTATCATCTTCCCCTGTCTCCAATGCTACCAGCGAAGGAAAGCACTGTGTCAACTTGAGTCCAAGTGAGCGCAGCATCCCATGACCCTCTCCGTTGGATCCGGTGGTCTGGTATGACAGTCCGCCGGTAGCCATGATCACGGCATCTGCGGAAAGCCTTTCTCTGGCATTTGTTATAACTCCATTTATTTTTCGTCCATCAGGATCCTCCCGGTCATCCTCCACCATCAGTTTTTCCACCCCGGTATTCAGTCTCACTGTTATTCCCAATTCCCTGATCCTTTTTTCCAGGGCTCTGGTGATATCAGATGCATGGTCCGATGCGGGAAAGACACGATTGCCCCTCTCCACCTTTACGGGTACTCCCGCGGCTTCCATAAAGTCAATCATATCCTGTGATGTAAAGCCATAGAGAGCACTGTATAAAAACTTGGGGTTGCGGGGCACATTGTCGAAAAACTCCGATACGTCACAGGCATTGGTCAGGTTTCCCCGGCCCTTCCCGGTAATATATATCTTTTTCCCTAATTTTTCGTTTTTTTCAAGGATGATGACCTCATGGCCCTTTTGTCCTGCCGCTATGGCTGCCATCATCCCTGCGGCTCCACCGCCAATCACTATTACCCTGCTCATGCTTTATTATTCTTCAGCCATTGCTTGTTGATGTACATGGCAGAGTCCGCCCGCTCGAATACATGGACCACATCCGGATCCATGGGGATGTACCGTGACATGCCGCTGGCAACTACCACTCCGCCCTTGTTGTTATTCTCAACACTGATGGCCACAAGCTTTTTGGTCATGGTCTCCAGATCCACAAGGGCATCATCCATGACGATGACCGTAAATTCGTCTCCGCCTACCCTGAACACCTCCGAGCCCCTGAAGGTCTCGCAGATGATATTGGCAGCGCTCTTGATAAGATCGTCACCCGCCTTGTGACCCAGGGTGTCATTCACCCTCTTCAGTTCGTTAACGTCACATACCACCACAGCAAAGTCTGCCTTGCCGGCAACGATCTGGTCATTCAGTTCTTTTTCCAGTTCCACATATGCGTGCTTGTTCTTAACGCCGGTCATGGCATCATAATTGGCCTTGGCAAAGGCGGTAGCCAGGTTCTCTTCGTATTGCAGATTCTGCCTCTCCTTGGCGTCGATATTGGTAACACCGACGATGAGCTTGGGGCCGTCCGCCTCCTCTATCAGGGCGGCCCGAAGCTCCACATAGGTGGGCTTGCCCTCTATCACCAGTCTGTACTTGATATCAAAGATACCGGATCTGTAGATCTCGTTAATGATATTATCCTTGTCAAGGGCTTCCAGACAACGGTCCCTGTCCTCATCATAGATGACCATGTCTGTCTCAACCCTGGTCTTTTCAAAGAAGTTCTCACCCTCAGCCGGCAGAGAAATGGATGCATAGCTGTGGGATGTGGAGTACTCCCTGAACTGCTCCGTCTCCGGATCAACTGTGTAGATACAGATAAACTCACCGGAAAGTGCTGCAATCCTCTGGTAGGTGGCCTGCTCCTCTCGCATGCGCTCCAAAACGGCTCTTTCCTTCATCATGATATCCACATCATTGACTCCGATGATTATATGATCGTCATCATCCTCCAGTCTCATACCCTTGAGCCTGTAGTAGACCGGCTCTCCTCCCATGATCATGCGGTACTCTATCTGATATCTGCCCTGCTTTTCTATGGCATCCAAAATGTTTTCTTTGGTAAAGGACTTCAAAAACCGAAGCTGGTCCTCCACATATATGATCTCCAGTGCATCATGGGCCGACTGCTCAAAGAAATCCACATCCTTTCGTACCACGGATATATCGGACTGTCCCTTTTTGGGGGAGTACTCCGTAAAGGTATCGTCTCTGATATCCACGTAATACAGGAATGAATAGTCTGCAGAAAGCGCACTGGCGATCCTGGAATAGGTGATACGCTGGCTGACTGCCTGGTTGTACGCATCCCTGGTCTTTTCCGTCTCCTTTTGCGCCTGCACCAGCTCGGATATATCCTCACTCATACCCAGGATGCACCGGCGTCCGCTGGCATCAGTAAACTTGAGCTTGGTGGTCTTTAAATATCTGGTACGACCGTGCTGATCGATCACTTCCTCCCTGAAAACATAAGGCACTCCCATGGACAGGGCCATGCCGTCACTTTCCAGGAAATGGTCTGCCAGTTCGCTTTCAAAAAGCTCCTCATCCGTAAGACCTATGATCTGGGCAGGACTCTTTTTATTGGTATAATCCGCAAAAGCCTGATTACATGCCAGGTACTTTCCTGTGTCAATCTCCTTGGAATAAGTTATGGCAGGCATATGGTCCAAAAGGGATGAGATGGAGCCCTTCAGCTCCGCGATACGCTCTGCCGCAATGGCCTTTTTTGACAGGGTAAAGTTTTCCTTTTTGAGATTCTCACTCTCCTGTAAAAGCTCCTGATGGCTTTCCAGGGGACGGACCATCATCCGGCCTGAGATCCTTAGGCTGGCGGCGGTGAGCAAAAGACCCAGTACCAGCATGGCAAGGATGGTATTTATGAGCATGCGGTTTAACTGTCTGGTGATAGACTCCATGGAGATATCCACGCCCACATAGGCCACCACATTGCCCACCTTGTCATAGATGGGCTCAGCACTGCCCACAATATCACCGTAGATATCATTGTCGGTAACGGAGGCCACTATGCTCCTGTTGGGATCATTTATGGCCAGCAGATCCTCACCCTTCAGATAGTCAAAGGAGCCGGGCTCGCATATATTGTTATCACCCACATCCACCAGATATACCATGGTTTTGGTGGGCTCATCCAGATAACACAGATAAAAGCAGTCCACATCGGCTACGGAAAGCAGCTCCCTGAGCGGATCGTAAAGTTCTTTAAATTCGGGCTCATCCTTCAAAAAAGAAAGGCTCCTCACATAGGCCTCATGATCCGCCTGACCCATATGGTCATTGCTGACCCTGCCCTCTGCGGCATTATAGGCAGCATCCACCTTGGCCTTGTAGGAATCAAGAGCATCGATATCTATATTGATGGACACTATGTCCGCCAGCTCCCTGGCTTTTTTCTGAACCTGCTGATCCTGCAGCCTGCTGAGGGTCCCCATGAAATAAAAGATGGCCCCGAGACTAATGGAAAAAACCGTTACCACAATGAGGATAAGCGTCTTAACATATACCGATCGGTTCATGCAATATCTCCCTGTCTGTTTTTAATAGCCTCCGATATTGTCCTTATCATATAATCCCTGTTAAGGGGCTTTGCGATAAAGCCGTTCATGCCCACCGCCACGGCACGCTGCCTGTCCTCGTCAAAGACATTGGCTGTCATGGCCAAAATGGGCACCGTGGAATTGATGGGATCCTCCAGAACCCTGATCTTTTTGACAGATTCATAGCCATTCATCTGTGGCATCTCTATATCCATGAGTACTGCGTCAAAATGTCCCGGCAGCGATGTGGCCACTATCCTGTATGCCTCATCACCGTCCTGAGCTTCCTCAGCCTCTATGCCGTACATTTCAAGCATGGCAATGGCGATCTCACGGTTCACCAGGATATCATCCACTATAAGGACGCGCTTACCGAAAAGATCCATGTACAGATCCTCTTCCTCCTTTTTAACCTCCACCTCGGAGATGGGAAGCTCCATGGTAATATATACCTCTGTACCCACGCCGGGCTCAGGCTCAACCTCCAGCCGTCCGCCCATTACGTCAATGATCTTTTTGGTGACCTCCAGTCCCACACCCTCGGGAAGATATCCTCCGCCGTTGTTTTTGATGAAAAACTCATACATACTGCGTCCCTCCTCTGCCTGGGACAGCTGCATTACGCCGAACTCTACCCTGCCCCCGTCGGGAGTATTTTTAATGGCATCATTTATGAAAAATGTGAGTATGTGGACCAAGCTGTTCCTGTCACTGACTACATTTTCATCATCCAGAGGATGCGCCTCCACCACCAGCTCATGGTTTTTGGAATAGGCGCCGGCAGATGACATGCTGCGAAGATGCTGCAAAAGCTCAGGCAGATTGATATTCTCCTCCCTGAGATCCATCCTGTCGTTTTCTATCCGGTTGATGGCAAACATATCGTTGATAAGCGCCAAAAGATGCACACTCGACATACGGATCTTTTTCATATGATCGACGAGTTTCTCATTATCGGAGGTGTCCTGAAGAGCCAGATCCGCAAAGCCAACGATGGCATTCATGGGAGTGCGGATATCATGGGACAGATCGGAAAGAATGGTATTTTTGACATGGGATCTCTCCCTCACATCTCTGATCTCCTTGGACAGCTTCTTTTCCCTCTTAAACATGATCTCAAAGATCTCAAACAAAATGATGAGAGCCACCACCACCAGCACCGTCCTGATCAGGTTGTCTGAAAGCAAAATGGCCGATATCTCCGACTTGTCCGTGGCACCCATGAGATCATCCTCCATCTGCATATAGGTCCACATATTCGCAGAATAAAACAGCAGGAAAAACAGAAGCAGCCACATCAGCATGGATCGGCCAAGCCTGTTTTCGGTATCTATAAATAGAACAAAACGGTAGCAGATCATACCCGCCAGTGACCAGATCAAAAGGATCAGATAATCCTGCTTCACAAGTGACATACCCAGAACGGAATTGGGGATCATGAGAAGGGCAAAGATGGCAAAGGAACAAAATGCACCAACGAAACCGCAGGCACGAAAGCTGGTCTTTACTTCGGGCCCGACCAGGTTGCTGAGGGAAATATAGCCGTAGACTATGCAGATGGCCAGAGCCGTAACATCCATGGCCCAACTGAGCATATTCATTCCCACAAATAAAAACGGTACTGAAAACACAAGGATCAGATGAATGGCGTTATAGGGAACCCCTTTACTGTTGGTCTTTTTCATCGACCTGGGAGTCAGACCGTCATCCGCCATGATCTTTATGGTGTGGGACGCCGCCAGAAAGCATCCTATGACAGTGGAAAAAAGAGCTGCAAAAAAGGCCAGGGCAAGGCAGACGGTGCCCACCTCTCCCATCGCTCTGTGGACAGAATAAAATGCGGGAATCTCATCAAAGGAAGTGATGCCGTGGGATATGGCCGCAAAGTCCTCCCAGCTCCTGACACCCTCCGGCACCCCGGCATTGATGGTAAGTCCCACCATAACCAAAAAGATCGATGCTATTATGATGGTAAAGCCGGAGGTGATAAACACCCGTCCCAGGTTGAGATTGGTCTCGTCAACAACATGAGATACGGTCTCAAAGCCAATGAATATCCAGGGTGCCATCACTGCTATGGCAAGAACCTGAACCCCCTTTGGCATGGATGTGGCATAAGAAAATGCAGGAGAAAAGGTCAAGGAAATGTCGGTTACCGACATCACCGAAACAAACATCACCAAAATGGTGACCATCAATACCCCCACCAGGATGACCATGATCCTCAGGGCAATCCTGAAGCCCCTGCACAGGATAAACGCTGCCAGAAGCAACACTATTACGGATAAAAGTATGTCACCGGGATACAAATTAAAACCCATAAAAGTATAATAGACTGCGTAGAGCATCCCGTTGCCAAAACAGAGCCGTCCCACATATGCTATGGCCGCCATATTTGCCCACATCATACACACATAGGCCAGAAGCAAAAGCCATGCTGAAAAGAAGGCATGATCCAGGCCGAAGGAGCCCTTGATGAGATCATAGGAACCCTTGGCGTCGGGGACCCGGATGGACATCCCGATGTAATTAACACAGATAACCTGGGCGAAAAGCGCCGCAATTATAAGGCCTATTATAAGACCCCACACCCCGGACATGGGGATGAGACGGATGCCGGGGACCACAAAAGCACCCCATCCCACTATGCATCCGAAGGAAAGGGAAAAGGTGGCCAGATATGAAAAAAAACTGCTGTTTTTTTCTCTGTCAGCGTTCATAAAAAACTCCCGAAAGTCAAAATCACATACATAGTAATTATAAGACTTTCGGGAGGTAATGTAAAGAAAAGTGTGGTTTTACGGGCTGTTGCCCACGTCGTCCCTAATCCTTTTCCTCATAGAAATCGTATTTACTGTAAAACCCTTCCAGCTTCCTCATATTCTCAGCCACATCATCACCCTTTTGCATGGAGACAGCCACGATGAGAGCATTGATGAGTGAAAGGGGTGCCACCAGGGAATCCACTATGGAGGCCATATCACTTTTTGCCACCAGACAGAAGTCCGCCTGGGAGGATATGGGTGCCTTTTCACTGTCGGTAATGGCTATGACACGGGCACGCTCACGCCTGGCGAAATCCACCGCCCGTATTGTGCCCATTGAATACCTGGGAAAACTCATGGCTATGATCACATCCCTCAGGTCGATGTGTATCATCTGCTCATACATCTCACCTGTGGTGCCGGAGCCCAAAAGGATAACCTCCTCACACATGATATTGAGATAGGAATATAAAAAACTGGCCAGAGGCGCCGAGCTCCTGATGCCTGCAATGTATATCTTTCTGGCACGGCAGATGGCGTCCACCGCTCCGTCAAAGGTCTCCTGGTCAATGGTGCCCAGGGTCTGCCTGATCTTTTCAATATCGGAATTCAGGGTCTGGGTCAGCACATCCGCACGGTCCAGCCTTTCAGCCGTCATGCGAAGCCTGTCCACGGAGTTCATCTGGTTCAGGGCCAGCTCCTCAATGGCCTCCGACAGCTGCTTGTAGCCATCGTAGCCCAAAAAGGCGGCAAAACGCACCACGGTAGGCTCGCTGACTCCCGCATCATAGGCCAGGGTCCTGGCCTTTTTACCCACTGCCCTATCCAGCGATTTTTTCAAATAACAAGCAAGGGCCTTCTGGCCCTTGCTCATTTTGTTATAGTTTTCGTCAATACGTTTAATAAGATCTTTTTCCATTATGCATCCTTGATGGAGAAGCTGATGCGTCCCATCTTGTCCTTGCCGAGGCAGACAACATTGACTGTGTCGCCGAGTGTGAGCACATCCTCCACATGATCGATACGCTCGTGAGCGATCTTGGAGATGTGTACCATGCCCTCCTTCCCGGGAGCAAACTCGATGAATGCACCGAACTCCTTGATGGAAACAACCTTACCGGTAAAGTGCTGTCCCTTTTCAAAATCGGTAACGATGATCTCAACCATCTTCATGGCCTCGTCCATCTTCTCACGGTCAGTACCGCAGATGGATACGTTGCCCTCCTCGCTGATGTCAATCTTGACACCTGTGCGGTCGATGATCTCGTTGATGGTCTTTCCTCTCTGACCAACCACATCACCGATCTTCTGAGGATCGATGGACATCTGGATGATCTTGGGTGCGTACTCACCAACCTCCTTGCGGGGCTCGGAGATGGCTTTGCTCATGCACTCATCCATGATGAAGAAGCGTGCCTCACGTGTGCGGCGGATAGCCTCCTCAACGATGGGACGGGTCAGGCCGTGGATCTTGATATCCATCTGGATGGCTGTGATACCGTCCTTTGTACCTGTTACCTTGAAGTCCATGTCGCCGAAGAAATCCTCCAGGCCCTGGATATCAGTAAGTACCAGATAATCATCATCTGTATCCCCTGTAACCAGTCCGCAGGAGATACCTGCTACCATCTTCTTGATGGGAACACCTGCTGCCATAAGGGACATGCAGGATGCGCAGGTAGAAGCCATGGATGTGGATCCGTTGGACTCAAAAGTCTCGGATACGGCACGGATAGCATAGGGGAACTCCTCAGGTGTGGGAAGCACAGGGATCAGAGCTCTCTCTGCCAGTGCACCGTGGCCGATCTCACGACGTCCGGGTCCGCGGCTGGGCTTTGTCTCACCAACTGAATAGCTGGGGAAATTGTACTGATGAATATATCTCTTCTCTGTAACGTAGGCATCCAGGCCGTCGATACGCTGGGCCTCTGAAAGAGGTGCCAGGGTAACGATGTCACAGATCTGAGTCTGTCCACGGGTGAACATGGCTGAACCATGTACCCTGGGGATGATGTCTATCTCAGCTGCCAGAGGTCTGATCTGGTCGATGGCACGGCCGTCGGGACGCTTGTGGTCCTTGAGGATCATCTTTCTGACTGTCTTCTTCTGATACTGATATACGGCCTCACCTAAAACTGCAAGCCACTCCTCGTTGTCTGCGAAAGCCTCACTCAGACGATCTGTGATCTCACGGATATTGGCCTCTCTGACCTGCTTTTCGTCTGTGAATACTGCACGCTCCATCTCCTCGGGAGGAACGATCTCCTTCATCTTTGCGAAGAGCTCCTCGGGGATGGCACAGCTCTCGTATGTGAACTTCTCCTTGCCAACCTCTGCAACCATCTTGTCAATGAGGTCGATGATGGTCTGGTTCACATCATGTGCCTTGTAGATAGCCTCGATCATCTTGTCCTCGGGGATCTCGTTGGCACCTGCCTCGATCATGATGACCTTCTCACGGGTAGAAGCAACCGTAAGCTTCAGATCACCCTTATCCCACTGCTCCTGGCTGGGGTTTACGATGAACTGTCCGTCCACCATACCCATCTGTGTCATGGCACAGGGGCCGTCAAAGGGAATATCGGAAATGGTTGCTGCCATTGCAGTACCGATCATAGCCGTGATCTCGGGACGGCACTGGGGATCAACTGACATAACCAGGTTGTTAAGTGTAACGTCATTGCGGAAATCCTTGGGGAAAAGGGGACGCATGGGACGGTCGATAACTCGGGCTGTGAGAACTGAGTTCTCGGAAGCCTTGCCCTCACGCTTGTTGAATCCTCCGGGGATCTTGCCTACTGAATACATCTTCTCCTCGAACTCGACAGAAAGAGGGAAGAAATCGATGCCCTCACGGGGCTTGTCTGATGCTGTTGCAGTACATAAAACTGTGGTCTCACCGTACTGGATGAAAACAGCACCGTTAGCCTGAGCTGCTACACGATTTACGTCAACACGAAGTGTGCGGCCGCCCAGTTCCATTGTGTAAGTCTTGAAATCTGCTGCCATGTAATTACTCCTTCCTTGTGAAAATGTTTGTTACCGGCAGCCTTTTCCGAAACTACTAATCAGCCTAAAAGATCCTTCGTCGCTGCGCTCCTCAGGATGACATGGAGCAACACTTTCTGTCATTCTGAGCGAAGCAAAAAATCTTTTATACTCATTAGTGGCTTCGGTAATTCGACTGCCTTATAAACACAACGACAGAGCGGTAAGCATAAATGCTCCGCTCTGCCAAAAGTCTACTATTACTTACGAAGACCGAGTCTCTGGATAAGTGCACGATAGCGCTCGATATCTGTGTCCTTAAGATACTTAAGAAGATTACGGCGCTTACCTACCATCTTAAGAAGTCCACGTCTGCTGTGGTGATCCTTGGGGTTAGCCTGCATGTGCTCAGTGAGCTCAGCGATACGTGCAGTAAGAACCGCTACCTGTACCTCGGGTGAACCTGTGTCGCCCTCAGTACGAGCGTACTCCTTCATGATGTCCTGCTTCTTTTCCTTTGCTATCATAATTACCTCCTTCTGCCGGCATACATCCACCGGCTCATACGCCCTATACCGGGTATGGGAACGATAAACGCTGAATACCCTCATACGCAGTATGGGTAAATAAAATACTCCGTGCAACCGCGGGTCCGCAATCGCACGAAGCATATTTTAACACAACTTATCCCTGATGTAAACAGGAAATTTAAGCATTTCCCATAAGCTTTGCCTTTTGTTTCTCAATGGCTGCCGTGATGTCATCTCCTATCTTGAGAGCTCCTGACCCGTTTACATTTCTGATAAAGTTCAAAGCGGTATAATACTTGTATAAGGTATCCGCTTCGATCTCTGCCTGGGATTTTCCCTGAGCATCAAGCTCCAGATAACGCTTTGTCTTATATTTATCCTGGAAGGTCATATCATCTACCCCATCCAGCTCTGTATCCAAAACCTTTGCAAAATAGGGATTGTCTGCGATCCGAAGATATGTGGTGTACAGATTGGATACATCCATGAATACAAGGGTCTTGGCCTGCAGGCTGGCAAGCTCATCCCTGGTGTATTTACATTCACATCCCTTTTCCATGAGATTGGGATACTCTGTCCTGATAGCATAATCAAATTCCTCGCACATCTGAAGTTTTGTCAGATCCCTTTTGAACTTTTCCTTGTTTCTTAGGATCGCTTCAGGACTGCTTATGTCAAAACTTTTTTCGTCCCAGGAGTTTATAACATCACCGACCTTTTCGATGCTTTTTACCTTTTTATTTCTTCTTTCCAAAAGAGCTGCCTTTCCCTCCTCGGTCTTGTCCTCTTCGGTAAGAAGTCTGTCGTCTATGGGCGTATCCATGGCTTTTAAAAATTCCTGTGAATCAAAATCTCCTATATACTCGCCCTGCTGCCTTAACTGCTCCATACGAAGAGCGATGTAGGGACACTTTCGCTCATGACTGGCAAATTTTTCGCTTCCCTTTTCCGACTTGAATTTATCCATTATCACCCCGGCTTCATGCTCGGAGGTGGCCACCATTTCATCATAAACGCCGGCATACTCCTTTTCATATCCCCGGCGCTTTTCATAATTCTCGCGACGCTTACCCCTTTTGAAAAAATTGACATGGGACTCCTGCTGCATCACATCGGTCAGGGCACTGTCCATATCCTCCCCTGAAAGGGTGGGTTTCTTTTCCTTGAGAGCATCCCTATGCTTTTGGGCAACCTTGTTAACCATGGCGCTCTCCTCCGATAACAGAGGCGTATACTCATCCGGAGTCCCGGTTGTACTCTTTTGTTTAGTTTCATTTAGCTCATCATCTTCTTTTGTTATGTTTATCAGTTCAAGCTCTTTGTTTTTGGTTCTCATCGCTCTCTCCCTATTCTAATACTTTGATCACTCTGAAGGTTTCTGTTTTAACCTCTTTTTGATCCTCCCCGAAAAGCTTGTCCACAAACTCAACTATGGCAGGATTGGCCACCGTAAAATACAACTTTTCGAAATTCTCGGCTCCTCCGGCCTCTACCACCCCTTTGGCAAAGCCTTTTATGGCACCAAGGATATACCTGTAATCCGCACCGCCGTCACTGACGAGATAATCGATCCTTATCTCTTTTTTCTTTTTGTTCGTATCCGCTGTCAGGCTGGCGATGATCTTGCCATCCTCAGAGAATACCGCTGTAGAAAGCTTATGGGAAAAACGCCTGCTGTTATTCTCATTCTGACGTTCTCCACCCTTTTCCAAAAGATCAAAAGCCATATTGATCTGACCATGGGTCATCTCCTCGAAGGACAATACCCTGATCCCCTTTTCGGTTTTTTTCATGATCTCCAAAAACCTCTTGTTGGTCAGGATCTCCGAAACACTGTACTCATACATGGGATTGCCCGGCAGCCTCAGATACCCGGCTTTGTCAAAAAGCTCATTGATACCGGGTACGTCCTTTTCATCCTCGTACTCGGCCTCCATGCAGCTCACCTCACCCCGTACCAGATGCTCCGCAAAAGCGATCATGTCGCTGCCGATGCCCTGTTTTCTGAATGCCGGCAGCACATAAACAGACTCTAAAATGGCAGAGTCAAAGCCCACGTCAAAGCCAATGGAAAAAGCTCCGCAAAGCTTACCGTCAGACAACGCTCCTACCCGCAAAACCTCTTTGGACTCTGCAGGATATGAATCAAATATGAATGGTGAAAAATACTTGATATTATTCTCCCCTACCCTCGTATACTCCATGTTCTCCCCTCATCAAAATTGATTATGCTTTTTCCTATGCAACAACTCTGCAACAATGTCAGATTTTTTCGGGCAGTCTTTTTACCACGAGTCCCGAGATCACTCCAATGGCCACCCCGGCGATCAGTCCCGATATCAAAAGCACCGGCAGATAAAATACTACTCCGGTGGTACGTAAAACCACAGCTGCCACCAAAAGCTGCCCTATGTTATGTGCCACTCCTCCCGCGGCTCCCACTCCCGGAGAGGAAAACCTTTTGCTTTTAAATAAAACCCACATCACGGCAAAGCTTAAAAGTCCGCCCGCCAGACTGTAGATAATGGAAAAAGCATTGCCAAAGGTAAAGCCAACTAAAAGAATCCGTATCACGTTTATTATAACTGCATCATAAGGCTTCATCCTGAATAATGCAACCATTACCACCAGATTGGTAAGTCCCAGCTTCACTCCCGGAATAGCCACAAAAGCAGGCAGCAGGCTTTCCAAAAATGACAGTACCATGGCCAGGGCGATAAGCATCCCGTAAGTGGCTACTCTCTTTGCATCCATCACTTCACCATCACATCCACCTCATCCGTCTCACCACCGGTGATGCTAATGACCACCTTGTGGGGCAGGCAGATAATGGACTGGCCTTTCTTTGATATCCGTCCCATTTTTACGCACAGCTTATCCGGGCAGTCCGCATCCGAAAGGTATGCGCTGCCGTTTTCGATAACAAGATGATTACAGCCTCCCACTCCCTCTATGGTATAGTAGGCATCCTCATACAGGGGCAGGCGCTTTATCTCCTCGCCCTCTACACTCACTACGGCATAGGCTCCCGAATGTCCCGTTATCCTAATAAAACAAAACAGTGCCAGCGCCAAAACAGCGATGACACTGATCAATATCATATCATTCTTTTTCACACGCTCCCCCCGTCATCCAAAGCGCTGCAAAAGGTCTTTAATCCAGGTCAAAGAACATGGCTCTCACAAAATCGTCGGAGGAAAACTTATCCAGGTCTTCGATCTTTTCCCCTACGCCGATATACTTCACCGGTATCCCCAGCTCCGACTGGATGGCCACTGCTATGCCGCCCTTGGCCGTCCCGTCCATCTTGGTAAGGATGACTCCCGAAAGCTCAGCTGCCTCGGAAAACTCCTTGGCCTGAATGAGAGCATTTTGTCCCGTGGTGGCATCCACCACCACCAGGGTCTCACGATAGACACCCGGCCACTCTCTGTCTATGACCCGATTCATTTTGGCCAGCTCATCCATCAGGTTCTTTTTATTGTGAAGACGTCCGGCAGTGTCTATAAGAAGTATATCCGCATGCCGTGCCTTGGCTGCATTGACCGCATCGAATACCACCGATGAGGGATCCGCCCCCTCGTGACCGGCGATAATATCCACTCCTGCACGATTGGCCCACTCCGTCAGCTGCTCCGTTGCCGCTGCCCTGAAGGTGTCCGCAGCGCCCATGATAACCTTTTTTCCATCGGCCTTGAACTTGGCAGCCAGCTTGCCTATGGTGGTGGTCTTGCCCACACCGTTGACGCCTACCACCAAAACCACAGATGTCTTATCCAAAAACTCATATTCCGCTTCGCCGATATCCATCTGCTCATAGATACCGTCGATCATCAGCGCCTTACACTCTATGGGCTGGGTGATGCCCTGTGCCTTTACCTGCTCCTTTACGTGGTCAAGCACGGCCTCGGAACCCCGGACACCCATATCTCCCGAGATCAGAAGCTCCTCCAGCTCCTCATAAAACTCATCCGTTATATCCGTAAAACCCCTGAAAGCATAGTCCAGATTTTTAACGAAGCCGTCCCGGGTCTTTTTCAGGCCTCCGAATAATCTGTCAAAAAATCCCATTTATCTGCTCCTTATATCTGCCCCGCCGCATAGCAGCGGGAAATCCGTTAAAGTGATGTGCGAACGATCTTGGGCTTGTAGCCGCCCTTTTGCAGGGTGTCGATGATCTGGTTCTTGTGCTCCGTACCAAAGGCCTCAAGAGTAATGCGAAGCTCTACCTCCACGCTGCGGTTGGTGGTAACAAACTGGTTGTGCTCCAGCTTGATC
>JAILEN010000149.1 GCA_024687655.1 Lachnospiraceae bacterium
CGCCGAAAGAGCCATGTTGCTGCCAAACGAGCTGCCGATCACACCAACCCTGTCATATCCTTGAGACTTAAGAAAACTAACTGCGTTTTCAACATTCTCCAAAGGCCAGTTATGAACACCTTTCATATATTTTTCGGGCCCTATCCCCATAGCTGAAACACCTGACCGGTTCAACCACTTCATCGCAGCTTTTACGTGATAGCTGTCAGGATGTCCATCCTCCAAAACGATAACTGCTGCTTTATTGTTTTCTTTGATCGGTGAAAACAATCCGCAGAAACCGTCTTTTTCCACCGTATACTGTATCAAGCTCATCTATTCATTCTCCTTCACGTCATAACTTTCTTTCATATATAAGTAGTTACCGGCGACCTTTTACCCAATCAATGATCTCTTTTTCAGACTTCTCAAAATAAGACAGATTCTCTTTTCTGTATTTTCCAAAGGTCTTGTACATTAATCCTATGAGTGGAATCATATGATACAGTTTCTTTTCACGATCCTTGTTTGGCATAAGGCCGTTTAAGTGGCTTCCATGAGGATATACGATGGCTTTTACGTCTTTACCGTATCCGGCAGCCTTAAGATCTTTTTCCAATTCTCTGACTGAATACTCAGCCGGCCATGCCTCATCCTCATCGCCGGCTATCAATAGGATCCTGACATCAGTTTTTTCCGGAGTGAGTTTCGCTGCACTTACCTTTGAAGCATCCAAATATGCATCATGATAAGCAACCCACATCCCTGTCACCTTGTATTTAACATCAGGATGTCTTTGATATTTTGCCGCTTTGACCTTGGAAAAATCAGCACTGACAAATGGGATATCCTTCCCCTGCCAGGTTGCAACACTATGGCCAGTCATTGTTTTTTTATCCTTTGACGTTCCTTCAAAAGGTACATGGGTCGGACTTACCATAATGAGATTCTCAAAACCGCCTATATACTGTGCTGCAAGAACGGCAAAGATCGATCCCATAGATTGACCATAGATACTGATATGCTCTATCTGTTTTTCTTCCTTTAAGATCCTGACCGCAGAAACAAACATGTCCACCGGGATCTGATCAGGTGAGTCAGGCAGGCCATCCGCTCCAAAAAGCGAGACGGATAATCCCGTGATCCCATAGTCAGCAAATCTCTCTGCAAACTTAATACCCGGAAGCAAACTCTGTTCACCGCCCATGACAATGATCACGGCCTTATCGCTTCCATTATCCGGCTCTGCCATGTGTCCGACAAAACCATGTTCCGTCATATTATAGTCTTTGTACTTCAAAACAGTTACACCTCTGAAGATGGAGTCTTAGCCTCAATCTCTGTATTGCAGCAGAAAATTACAACATTCGTCTCCGCGTCCGATAGTTTTGGTCCTGCCCCATATCATATTCCTTACTTATCTGCCACGTTTCTATAAACTCAAGTATTCTCCTTAGACTGTCCCGTCTTGCTTCCTCGCATTCTTTTGGATATTTCTTTTCTGCGGGAAGCATATGGTTTAATGCCCATTTGGCATAGCCTGTCATCTCATCCAGGCCGTCTGTCAGTGCGTGACTGGCCTTTTCATATATATGCGCTTCATATCGATAAGGATAATTATTCTCCTGAAGGATCTTCATCATCCGCGGAACTGCCTCATCAGACGGCCACGCATCATCATCTTTTACTGCCAGAAAAAGAACTTCCGCATGCATATTTTCCACCCTGATCCTGGACTCTTCCGTGACAGGATTGTGATCATAACCATAACGCATAAATCGCTTCATGCCGTACTTCTTATCTTTCATGGCACCCGTAAATATTCGGAACAGCCCCTGTTCGATCAAAGACCACGGTGAATACGGGACATCGTTGCCGTGCCATGTATAGACCGATCGTCCCAACCGCTTAAAATTGTTTGTTGTCCCTTCCATCACATGATCAAAAGGAACTACAGGTATGACACATCCGATCTCCGGTATCAAAGATGCGGCAAGCAGAGTATACCCTGCTCCGGTGGAAGCCGACGTCATGGCAACGCCTTTTATGCCCTTTTCTTCTTTCAGCCAACTGACCGCTTTTTCCACATAGTCAACCGGAACAGAAACCAGTTCTTTTGAGAGACCTTCCCACATATAAAAACCCAGAACCAGAACATTATATCCGGCTCTGCGCAGAAACCTGCACATGGATACACTTGTTTTCTCATCACAGCTGGCCCCGCCGGCAGCAATGATGGCTTTCTCCGGCGAAACTGTTCCCGGATAATAAACTCCGACAAATCCGTTTTTTTCAAGAGTACATCTTTCCATATCATCAATCCTTGACAATGATCATTGGTGTTACCTCCATATCAGGAATTTCAGCAGTGCATAAACTATCCCCGAGATAACAATACTTAAAACAGTCGTATAAATACAACCGATGAGAAACCCTTTGAAGTGGTACATATAATCATGATAGCCCTCACATCCCTCTGTTCCCTTGATAACGACCCATTTTGGTGTTATGCGGCATATTATGATCCAATCCATAACAAGCAAATCGACAACATTCCAGATCATAGCGATAGCAAAAATAAATAACAGTATCGTAATGAATGGAACTGTCTCACTTCTGAACTTCATAAGTCCAAAAGCGATCAAGGATCCAAATATCAAAATGGAACCGACAGCTGAAAACAGTTTTGCGTTATTCATCTGGTCTATTGATGGTTCAGGGAGAGTTGATGCTTTCTGTATGTCCTCAGGATAGTCATGGAGCATTTCCCAAGGAAATCTTTTTACGATAATATAGACGTATATTATCCAAAGCACCGACCAGATAAGGCCCTCGATAATTGCTGTTAACATCATTTCGTAACTGTTCTCCTTAAAACAGATTTATAAGCAGGCCGACCAATGATGCCGGTATCAGAGCAAACACGAGTCCCGGAAAAATTGCTCCTTTCAGATGAAACCACTTCTGATGATATGCCTTATCCATATGCTCTGTACCCTCAAGCCGAAACTTCTTAATATTCGCAAATAGAACCCAGTCCAAAAAGAACGTATCATACGCTCCAATCCATACCATCAGCCCAAAGGCTATCACGAAACCCTGCTGGAAAGTTTCGGCTCCTGCTATCTTTGCGCAGACAAACAGTATAGTTGTGAACATTAATATTCCGCAGGACTTGGCCAGGATCACTTTTTTCGATTTATTTGTGACATCTACTTTTGCATGGGTTTTAAAGTATTCTTCCTGAATATCAGGCGGATAATTATGAATACATGCGGGACTGTACATTCTTTCACCATGAAATGACACAAAACAGACCGTCGTGAAAACCGATGCGAATACGATTGCCTCGATCACAAGCACATACCAAAGCATATTTCTTTCCTCCCATGCTATAACTCTTTGGGCCTACATATCAGAAGCCCCGAAAATGTGATAAGGCTCCCGAAGCTGAGCCATCCGGTTGCCAAAGCATATGCCCATGCATGATTACCTGCCATTCTCATGACCACTATATCAATGATCCCCAGGAGCATCGTAAATACCAGACACCATCTCGGATATGGTGTTTTTCCTTTGGCGAATGCCATTATCTGAACAATATTCATAATCATAAAAAATACAAAGAAGATGGCCGTAACCGGCACAAGGAATAGTTTTGCAAATGCCAGTGCCTCATTTATTGCCATGTCAGGATTAATCCTTGCAACAGCGTTATGATGATATATCGTTGCGCAACACATAACGTGACAAAACGGCCCAAATATCAGCATACCGATCAATCCGGCCCTGTAAGCATGTGCA
>JAILEN010000026.1 GCA_024687655.1 Lachnospiraceae bacterium
GATGGCGGATATCACATACAAAAATAGAACGGAGGGATTTGAGCTTATGAAAATTTGGTTAGATGATTTACGTCCGGTGCCGAGGGGATACTAAGGTGCCAGATCCGTGAACGAAGCGATCGCTTTGATCGAGGAAGCTGAGATCGGGTACCAGTCACCTTTATGGAATTGTTAAGCCAAGTAACATTTTTTAAAAGTGACTGGCACTTACAATTGCTCTTTAAGTGAAAAACAAAGCGATCATCATATGATCCTGACCATAAGATTCCGGTAATCAAAGCCAGCATCTGCAACGGAGATCAGGTGGTTGAAGGGATCTTTGTGAAGGACGATGTATCTCAAATGGCGTATATTGTAGGTGGTGCAGTAGGAGCCTATGTTGGATATGTGTGGAACAAGAAATCTAGATGATATCTATTGCTGGAAAAGCCATTCCATGACCGCCACACAGTTATATGCGTAATCGAATGATGCCATATGATATGAAGAACCTCCTCCGGCACCCATACCACGTTTTTCGCCATTCTGCTGATCCTCCTTTGCAGCAAAGTCTGGTTTATCTCCCTCAGCTAATTCCGGACGCTCACCGCTGTTTCCCTTGTCACCCATTGGGCCACCGGCGGAAGTATTGCCAGCATCGCTCATCGAACTACCGGCAGAAGCGTTGCCTGCGTCAATGGTTCCGCTCTTCCATGAGATAAAATAGTGCTTCTGGGCGCTGTCGGCAAATAAGCTTGAGGTCGCTTCAGACAATTCGTCCACACTCCAAGTGCCGTCCCACTGCTTATAGAGATAATCCACGCCTTCCTCCTCGAACATGCTCATAACTTCCTGTGCACCGTTCCACGCATTGGTATCATCTTCAGCAGCAAAATAGACAAATGTCTGATCTTTTAGACCCTTCAATGCCGATACATCCCACTGACCATCCACAAACATACATGCTGCGTAAAGATCTGGGTATTCCGATGCAAGAATCAGGGTAGTCATACATCCCATGGACTGACCCGTGCCGTAAATCCTGTCCGTATCAACTGCATATTTACCGGAAAGGTAGTCGATAAAACGTTTTGTCAGCTCCACATACTCTGTCGTGGTATATCCGCTATGATCATCTAGGATCGTTTCCGGGTAGGTTGGAACCGCTACTATCGAGGGATTCACTGACTGCCATTCTTCACTGGCCCATACGAGCGCGCCCTTTCCTTGTGTCAAAGACCTGGTAGCGTCGTCACCGGTGCAACTTGAATCTGCGATAAAGACAACCGTAGGATATTTTTCATTTTCATTGTATCCTTCCGGCAGATACAGGTTATAGGTAATGGAAAGTCCGCTGTCTGCATCCTCATAGGTAAGCTGTTCGAACTGATCGGCATACGTAGATACCAAGGAGTCTTCGTCTTCCGCCAACGTATTGGCGACTGTTCCCAGGGCTGTGCTTCCCGTGTTGTTTTCTTCGTCGGACAGTGCTTCCTCTGAAACGGTTTCATTGTTTTCCGTTGTGCTTGTTGTACTGCCGGATGTACCACACCCCGCCATCGAAAATACCATTGTCATCGCCAGAAATGCGGCTAATACTCTCTTCTTCATCATACATTCCTCCATTTTTGTTGTATATTTTCGGAGTTATTTTTAAGGCGGACTGCCATCCGCATCTAAACTGGGATAAAGTCTAAAACAGAAACCTTAAGTTTACCTTAAAATAATCGAGCTTCAAACGAGATGATAAGGTCTGTCGAAAACTGGTAATAACTATAACCACAGGCTACTTTGGGAGCATATAAAGCCGCCGAAATGCAACAAGGGATTTGACTATTACAGCTACGAAAAGAAAGACAATCTTGAAGAACTCAGAAAGCTTTTAAGTGGCGAGGTTAAACCTGAGAAAATGGCTGAAAATAAGGGCAAAAACAGGGTGGTCAACAGTGGTCACCACAAAATTGTTTCTTTTTCCGCATAAGAAAAGTCTCCAAAGCCAGTAAAATCAAGGCTTTGAAGACTCTCACCAACCATGCGGAGAATGGGACTTGAACCCACACGAGATTGCTCCCACAAGATCCTTAGTCTTGCTCGTCTGCCAGTTCCGACACCTCCGCGCGACTTGAATATCTTATCAAATGTATGTATAAATGTCAATGTTAATTTTTTAATTTTTCATATTTTATTTATTAAAGGGCAAAACTGTGTTAAAATAGAAAACTGTCGGTGAAGTCACCGGCGGTTTCTTATTATGTATTTATGAGGAGAGAAAAATGAGTGAGCGCAACCTTACACTTTTAACAGACTACTATGAATTTACCATGTCAAACGGATACTTT